>DAOPZV010000074.1:0-17435 GCA_035353575.1 Prolixibacteraceae bacterium
GTGAAATACCGTCTGGAAGGAAATTTTGCTGTAATCGAAAATATTGGCTCCGGAAATTCAGTATTTGAGGTTCGATGATGTTTTATTAAGCTCTCTTTCAATTCAACCTTAGCAAAAAAGGACTGATATTATTTTTCTTATTTGATGAAAATTAGTGTTTTAGAGCCTTGGTGGCAAAAAGGAAGAAAAGAAAAAATCAACTTTTAACTGCTGAGGTGAAATTGGAGAAATGCTTAACGAAGACTACATTCGACTCCTGAATAGAGACTAAACTTCTATTAGCTATTGGGGTTGGCAGGTCTGGGGCGAACTATCCGGCAGAAAAGAATACTCAGGATAACTGAATTTGAAATAAAAGCTCAACTTTGTTAGACCAAACTAAATAAATCCATAAATCATGTTAATTCGGGTAAAACTTTTCGGGCTAATTTTGTTCGTTTCTTTATTCCAGTCTGTTGCGCAGGCTCAACGTCCCGGATATCCTGAGCGTGGTAAAACTTTCGATGTTTTGCCTGGCTTTATTCATCCACCAAAAGGTTACGGCGAAGTGCCGTTTTATTGGTGGCAGGGCGATACCATTACTCGCGAACGTTTGCTTTGGCAGTTAAATCTGTTGCAAAATAAGGGAATTTCGAGCTTGCAAATCAATTACAGTCACCTCGATCATGGTGGTGTTACTTATGGCTTGTCCAATCCGAGTAAACCTGCGCTTTTTACTGATGTCTGGTGGAACCTTTTCAAATGGTTTGCGGCTGAAGCTCAAAAGCGGAACATGACAGTTAGTTTAAGCGATTACACGCTTGGCGTTGGACAAGGATTTTCGATTGACGAAGCCCGAAAAGATCACCCGGAATTGAATGGTTCTGAACTAAAAAGTTATAGCAAAATTCTTTCAGGAAAAGTTGATTTAACGCTTCCTGAAAACCTGGTTTGTCTTACTGCCCTGAAAATGAATGCCGATAGTTCTTTGATTTCAGGAACCCGAATGGACTTGCTTTCGAAAGTTAAAAACCAATCGTTAAGTTATGATTTTGGTGCCGAAGTCTGGAAACTTACCGGTGTTTATCCTGAAAAGCGTATTCCATCATACGACCCGATGCACCCTTTAAGCGGTAAGGCTTACAACGATTATTTCTTTGGAAAATTTGAACGGGCATTGCCTGCAAATGGCAAAGGAATGCTCGACTTTTTCTTTTCAGACGAGCTAAATTTTAAGATTGGCGGCAATATCTGGAACGACTATTTTGCTAATGAATTCAGGAAGCGAAAAGGATATGATGTAGTGCCTTATCTCGATGCTTTATTCGAAGATATTGGTCCGCGAACAACAAAAATCAGGCTCGATTATAATGATGTGGTGGTCACCCTCAGCGAAGAGAATTTTTTCAAACCGGTTTATCAGTGGCACCAGAACCGTGGATTGATCTTTGGTTGTGATCATGGCGGACGTGGAAAGGATGTTGCCGAGTTTGGCGATTATTTTCGCACCCAGCGCTGGAATCAAGGGCCTGGCTCTGATCAGCCCATGCTTTCGAAAGACATTATTAAAGCAAAGGTGGCTTCGTCGATTGCACATTTATACGAAAGACCAAGGGTTTGGCTCGAAGGTTTCCACAGCAGTGGCTGGAGCACTTCGTCGGCCGATGTTACCGATGCAATCTTTGCAAATTATGTGGCCGGATATAACTTGCTGTCGTTTCATGGCTTGTATTATTCAACCATGGGCGGCTGGTGGGAGTGGGCGCCTCCCTGCAACCATTTCCGTATGCCGTACTGGCAGCAGATCGATCCGTTGATGAATTGCGTCGAACGCTTGTCATTTCTTTTATCACAGGGCGTACATCGTTGCGATGTGGCCATAATTTATCCAACCGAACCTGTTGTTGCCGGAATGAATGGCGATCTTGCCGTTCAATCGGCTTTTGAAACTGGCAAGAAACTCTACGATAATGGGATCGACTTCGATTTTATTGATTTTGAGTCGCTCGCACGCAGTAAAGTGAAGGAGGCATCATTGAACGTTTCAGGTGAAAAATATAAAGTTTTGGTAGTTCCGTCCATGCAGGCTATGCGCAATTCTTCACTTCAGAAAATCGAGGAATTTAAAAAAGCTGGAGGAATTGTTGTTCTCGTTGGTGAAAAGCCCATAGCTACCGAAAAAGATGGATTGGCTGATGAAAATACAAGTAAGTGGATCGCGTCAATTTTTTCGGGAGATAAAAAAAATACAATTCTGTGTCATGATTTTAATTCGGTAGTTTCATCCATTTTAGGCAAATACATTCCTGATTTTAAATTGCTTACCGGACAAAAAGAGCGTCCGTATGTAATGCACCGAATTGTTGGAAACCGCGATGTTTATGCGCTGTATAATTTTCAGGCCGGAAGTAAATGTTTTTTCAACGCAAAAGGTGCCGTTCAGCTTTGGAATCCCTGGACGGGAGAAACAACTTCGATTGCAGCATTTGCCAGGCCGGTATCCAATGGCACTGAAGTAAGTTTGCCATTATCGTTCAACGATATTCAACTCATTGTTTTCGATCATTCGAATGCGCTTTGCAAAACAGAGCTTAAGCCCGAGAAAATAGTTGAACAGATTCCGCTTGACGATACCTGGGAATTTGAACTGAAACCTTCGCTTGACAATACCTGGGGCGATTTTCAGTTGCCCGCTAAAAATGAGCTTTTGGGCGCCCAGGTTCGGCAAATGCACTTTGCCCCGAATCGGAATTATTCAGGTGAAAAGCTTTCGTTTGATAACTCGTGGAGTACGGTTACCTGTGCTTTCGGACCTCAGTTTTTAAAGATCGGGGCTTTACCTGAAATGCCTTCGGAACAGGATTTAATGAAACTGACGGGTGCAAAGCCAGGTGATGAATTTACTGTGAATGGTAAAAAATATACCTGGAAAGAATATGCTTTTTCGTGGCAGCAAGGGGTAGAAGGCGATTATGGGCATCAGGGATATCATGGGTTGAAGGGCCAGATGTATGATAATTTTATTCGTTTGGGCGCTTTGACAGAGAAAAAAATGTCGCTTATTCGGATACCGGAGAAGACCGGTAATTTTTATGTTCTGACAACCAATGTTACCGCTCCTGAAACGAATACCTTCGATTTGCTTACCGGGGAGGTAAAACCGGCATTATTGCTGGTAAACAATCAGAACACAGATGCGCAAAGTAAAACAGTTTCGTTGAAGAAAGGCACGAACCAGATTGTTGCCGTTTACGATAAAGCCTGCGAAACTTACATGGTATTCAGGCAACAGGGAATGCCACGCCCGGAAAAACAAGCAGTTTCGATGTGCTGGTACAACGATCCGGCAGTTTTGCCGTTTGACATTTCGAAAGGAGATGAAACAGGTCTTTTTGCTTTCGAGTCGGCGCCTGGTTTGCGTTCTCTGAGTTTTCAGGCTTATGGAGAAATCGAAGTATGGGCCGACGGGCAGAAACAAGATGTACTAAAAACCCAAACTCAGTCGGATGGATTAACTAGCTATCTGGTAACGATCAAAAATCCAGGTCAGGAAATTGCGCAGGTTGTTATAAAAGTTGGTTACCAAGCAGGGTGTTATGGTGCGGCTGCTTTCCCGAAATTTGTGGAGCAGAATTGCGGAAAAGGCATTATTAAATTGGGCGATTGGTCGAAAATTGATGGATTAAAAGCTTATTCAGGAGGTGTTTGGTACCGGAAAACAATTCAAATTGACAGGAATAGTTTGAAAAATAAACTTACCATTGATCTTGGAAATGTAATTTCGTCAGCCGAATTACGTGTAAATGGAAAAAGCGCTGGTATTCGTGTGGCGCCGCCTTGGAGTTTCGACATCAGTTCAATGGCAAAAGAAGGTGAAAATCGGGTAGAGGTATTGGTTTATAATACGTTGGCCAATAATTTTACATCCATTCCAACTAGGTATCCCGGCAAAATCACATCTGGATTGATGGAACCGGTAATTTTAAATGTGATTCAACGCGACAATTCAAAATAAGGTATTAAAAGGCAGTTATGGGAAAGATATTATTAGCACTTTTCATGGTGTTTTCCGTGTTGGCTACGGCGCAAAAACAAGTTTACCTGTTTTCATATTTCGTTGATAATGGCCAGGACGGACTGCATCTGGCTTACAGCACCGACGGACTGAAATGGACGGCGTTGAACGAAGGCAAATCGTTCATTGCTCCGTTAGTTGGCAAGGATAAACTGATGCGCGATCCATTTATCCTTCAGGGCAAAGACGGAGTGTTTCACATGGTTTGGACGAGCGGATGGTGGGACAAATATATCGGTTATGCTTCGTCAAAAGACTTGATCAATTGGTCGGAGCAAAAGACCATTCCCGTAATGGAGCATGAGCCTACCGCCAAAAACAGCTGGGCTCCTGAAATGGTGTACGACCCTGAAACCAAAGAATACATCATTTTCTGGGCGACTACTATTCCGGGACGGCATTCTGATGTGTCAGATTCAGAGCACGAAAAGGGACTCAATCACCGCATGTACTGCACAAAAACGAAGGACTTTAATACGTTTAGTCCTACGGAACTGTTTTTTAATCCTGATTTCAGTACTATTGATGCAACAATTTTGAACCGCAACAGCAAGTTCTATATGATACTTAAAAACGAAAACCCGAATCCGCCGCAGAAAAACCTTCGGGTAACTGTTGCCGATCATGCTTCAGGGCCTTATCCGCTGAATGTTTCGGGGCCAATTACCGGGAAATACTGGGCTGAAGGTCCAACAGCCCTGGAAGTTGGCGAGTATGTTTACGTGTATTTCGACAAATACACCGAGCACAAATACGGTGCAGTTCGTTCAAAAGACATGGTCAACTGGGAAGATGTTTCCAAGCTAGTTTCTTTTCCTTCCGGCGTGCGGCACGGAACTGCATTTAAAGTGAATAATAAAGTATTCAAAAATCTTAGTAGGAAATAACGGTTTTATTCAATTTGTTTCGCCGCTTCCTGATCAATTATCCAACTTGGACTTTTGATGTGAAATGCAGGCAGAATTTGGGCTTCGGGCTTTTGATTGAAAATTTCGTTTATGCGGTCGGCTTTTTCTTTGCCGGTGACTAAAAAGACAATTTTTGATGCCGAATTAATCGCTTTCCCGGTCAAAGTTACTCGTTTTTGCCCTGTTGCCGGGTGAGTTGCGACTTCACAAATTTGTTTTGAGGTCAATAATCCAAGCTGATTTGGAAAAATTGATGCGGTATGTCCATCGTCGCCCATCCCAAGCAAAATAAGGTCAAAAACGGGCCATTCATCTTCTTGCTGAATGTGACTTTTAATTTGTTCTGAATAGGAGAGAGCTTCATTCTCGGGATTATTTTCTCCTTTTATGCGATGAATATGCTCTTCAGGAATTGAAATCCTGGAAAACAACAGCTTTTGAGCCACGCCGAAATTGCTTTCAGGATCGGTTGGCGGAACCATACGCTCGTCAACCCACCAAACGTGTACTTTTTGCCACAACGGCGAGTTGGCATATTTGTCGGCCAGGACATTAAACATTAAGTTCGGCGTTTTTCCTCCTGAAATGGCTAAATGATATGTATTTCCTGAAAATTCACGAATCCAAACCATGAATTGATCAGCAAATGAACTGGCCAGTTCTTCCGGCGTATCGGATATGATTAAGTTTTCTTTTTTCATGACCTGAAACTTGAAATTTAGAACTTGAAACTATCAGAGTTCACAATACTCTCCATCGTGTGCCAGGTTCTTGCACGGGTAGCGCCATTGTCCTTCTTCCATCAGGTCGTCAACAACTTCCGGGCCCCAGGTGCCTGCAGGATAACCATAAACCGGAATTTCCGGGTTGTTTTTCCACGCATTGAGAATCGGTTGAACAAATTCCCATGCTTTTTCAACTGCATCGCCACGCGAATAAAGTGTTGCGTCTCCTTGCATACAATCGAGTAATAACCGTCCGTATGCTGACGGCAGATATATGTCTGATAATTCGGTATAGTGGAAGTCAAGATTTACTGTCTGAACATTGAATCCGGCCCCGGGAACCTTCATTCCAATTTTTAGCAAAATACCTTCATCCGGCTGAATTCTCAGGATCAACTGGCTGTTAGTTGCATCTGATATTCCTGGGACACCAAAAAGATGGTGAGGAGTGTTCTTGAAATGAACTACAACCTCAGTAACCCTCGCCGGTAATTTTTTGCCGGAACGAATATAAAATGGAACGCCGGCCCACCTGAAATTATCGATGTAAAACTTCATGGCCAGGTATGTCTCTGTTTTCGATGAGGGATCAACCCCATGCTCTTCGCGATATGCTTTAACTGGTTCTTTACCATGTTGTGACCCGATATACTGCCCTCTTATCACATTTTTTTGGACATCTTGTTCAGGGATGGGTCTTAACGACTGAAAAACTTTGAGTGTTTCGTTTCGGATTGCATTTGCTTCAATAACTACAGGCGGCTCCATTGCTACCAGCCCAACGATTTGCATGAGGTGGTTCTGAACCATGTCGCGCATGGCTCCGGCATGATCGTAATACCCTCCGCGATCTTCAACTCCAAGGGTTTCAGCATTGGTAATTTCAACGTGGTGAATAAAGTTCCGGTTCCAGATGGGTTCGAAAATGCCATTTGCAAACCGTGTAACCAGCATGTTTTGGACCGTTTCTTTTCCCAGGTAATGGTCAATGCGGTACAACTGATCCTCGCCAAAGTAATTCAGTAAATCCCGGTTCAGGGTTTTAGCACTTTCCAGGTCTGTACCGAAAGGTTTTTCAATGATAATTCGCCGAAACCCATTTGTAGCGTCATTTAGTCCAACTTCGGCCAAACTTTTCGGAATGATCGGATATAAATTTGGTGGCGTTGACAGGTAGAAAATATAGTTTTCAGGAATTTCAAGCTCTTTTGCCAGTGACTCCAGTTTTGCTTTCAGAGCAGGATAATCTGACGCGTCGGCGGTGGAGAGCGGCATATAGTAAAGATGCTCAAGAAATGCGGCGATATCTTTTGAAGCATGGGGCACACCTGGCAAAAATTCCTTCATGTTCTCGCGGAATCCATTGTCATTAAGCGTGGTGCGCGAAACACCCAAAACTGCAAATTTATCGGGAAGCAGGTCTTGAGTATGAAGTTCGTAAAGTGCAGGGATCAATTTTCTTTTGGTCAGATCGCCCGATGCGCCAAAAATGACCAGTATATGAGATTCAGGTTGTTTCATTATTAAAATGTTTTCTGAAAGTAAACATTTATTTCGGGAAATTGATTAACGATAAACCAGATTTATTCAACAACCCACACCATGCAATTTTCTGAAAAAAAGTCGGAATTGATTTGGTAGTTGACTCTTTTTCCTGATGAAATAAATTTCGCTGAGTATTGACGGTCATTTTCTGTGCCAGGCGTCACAATTATTTGCTCTCTAAATTCTATTCCATCTTCTTCTACCAGTTTAAAAATAGCTTCTTTGGCGCACCAGCAGAGACATTTTAAATATTTGTTGTTGCTTGTAAATCTCATTTCGTCTTCCGAAAGAAAGCGTTTTTCAATGCGTTCAAAATCGCGGTTGCAATTTTCGATGTCGATACCAATTTCTTTCGATTCATGAACAATTACAGCGACAAAATCGCGAGAGTGACTTATCGAAATTTTGCCGAATTTTCCGTGATTTAAAATAGGTTTCCCGGAAGGCTGATACAAAATTGAAAAGTCGCCTCCTAGTATTTTCTTTAGCAATAATCTGGTTGCCAGCCATTCTGATTTTCTTTTGTCGTTGGTGTAGCTGACAAATTGCGGATCAATAAGCTCTCCGGAGGAAAACTCGGAAGTCAGCTCGTTCAGCGATTCAGAAAGTTCCCAGATTCCGATGAGCCCGTGGTCGATTGGTATTGTTTTAAACAGCGACATTTAATTTTTCCACTCCGTTGTTTCAATCAAATGAATCACGTCAGGAGTCAGGTAATCAATTACCGGACGAAGGGAATCAACATTAGGAATTTCCCTAATGTAAAGGGCGCCACGGAGAAAGTTTCGGGTGCTGTCTGTCAGATAAAACTGAAGCGGTGAAGCTGCGTTCCCCTCAATTTCATATATCGTTCCGTAGATTTTTTTTGCTTTATTGATTACAATTCGCTCGTTGATGGCATCGGCTTTAATCGTGTGTTTATAAGCCAGTTTGCGTGAATCTTCGAGCAATTGCTGAAGGTTTTTCTCAACTTTTTTATAACTGATGTGTACTTCCGCTTTGTGTACAGGTATTTTTACATTGATCCAATATGGTTCGGCGAGCCGGTCTTTGTCGGGGAGAACTTTGCTGTATCCCGGAACTTCGAATTTATAGGGCAGGGCAGCTGAATCGAGCGAATGGTATGATTTTTCTTTGAACTCAATGCGGAAATATCCGTGAGGTTTTGGGGTGTAATCGTGTTTGCAGGCTACTGTTACAGCCAGAAAGAAAATCAGAAAAAATAAAAATTTTGCCATTTTTGTCAAAGCTCAGAATTTCGGATTTCAACTTTAATTTGCTTGATACGCCTGTTATCAACCGCCTCAATCGAGAAAACGCAATTTTTACAGGTTATGGTATCATTCTTCTCCGGAAATTCCCCTTTTAACTCAAGAATTAACCCGGCTAATGTGTCAGCTTCGCCTTTAACGTCGTCGAAAATATTGTCTTCCTGATTAGTAACTTTATAAAAGTCGTTTAACATGGTTTTGCCGTCGAACAGGTATTTGTTTTCGCCGATTTTTGTATAAAACTTTTCTTCTTCGTCAGACTCATCGGTTATTTCACCCACAATTTCTTCCAAAACATCTTCCATTGTAACAATGCCTGACGATCCGCCATACTCGTCAACTACAATAGCCATGTGCACTTTATTTTTTTGAAATTCTTCAAGTAAATCATCAATTTTTTTTGTTTCCGGAACGTAAAATGGCGGACGAATTATGCTTTGCCATTTGAAAGATGCACTTTTGCTCACGTAGGGGAGCAAATCTTTGATATACAGAATGCCTTTAATATTATCGAATGTTTCAGAATAAACCGGGATACGTGAAAATCCGGTGTCGGTGATAAGTTTTAAAACATCGTCGTAATTCGAGTCAATTTCAAGAGAAACAACATCAACTCTTGATCGCATGATTTCCACAACGCTCTTGTTGCCGAATTTCACGATGCCTTTCAGAATTTCAGTGTCGTCTTTTAATTCAGTTTTTGAGGTTAATTCCAGCGCCTGCGACAGCTCGTCAACCGATATGTGGTTGTTGTAAGCGTGAATTCGATTGTTAATAAACGAGGTAGAGAATATCAAAACTGAGTTTACGGGCCTGAATAACTTGATGGTGAAATAGAGTGGAATCGCGATAAATTTTGCAAACTTCAGCGCATGATGGGTTGAATACACCTTAGGGATAATTTCTCCGAACAGCAAGATGAGAAATGAAATAACAACAACCTGAACGATAAAACCAAGAACTGGTTCATGCGAAAAATCGACCAGATTATCAACAGTAAAGCTCGAAAGAATAACGATGCCTACATTAACAAAATTGTTGGCTACCAATATCGTAGCCAACAATTGCTCCGGCGACTCGAGGTTCCGCTGGATGTACATTCCCTTTTTGGAAGTAGCTTTCGAAATTTTGAGTTTTTCAGCCGGACTTAAAGAGAAATAGGCGATTTCGGAACCGGAAAGTAGTGCTGAAAGTACCAGCAAAATTACGATAACCACCAAACTGATTGCCATCCCCGAAGTGAACGGATGAAACTGTATGTTCCAATGGATAGCTGTTAAAATGAATGACGTCTCCGTTTCCAAAATGGGCGCTATTTAGTTATTAAAATGGTAAATCGTCTTCTTCAGGCTGACTAAAATCGGGTTCGCTTACGTTACTTGGGAAGGATTCAGAAGCCATCGGCGCCTGCCCCGGAACTTCGGCCTGACCTTCACGTCTTCCCAGAAGTTGAATGGTGTCAGCAAAAATTTCGGTAGTATATCTTTTGTTTCCATTCTGATCGTCCCATGCGCGAGTTCGAATACGACCTTCTATGTACAATTGGCTACCTTTTTTTACGTATTTTTCCGATAATTCGGCAAGCTGTCTCCAGGCAACAATATTGTGCCATTCTGTTGTGCTCACTTTTTCGCCGTTTTTTGCAGTATAGTTTTCAGTTGTTGCAAGAGAAAAATTTGCTACAGCTACTCCTTTGTCCAAGTGTCGTACTTCTGGGTCACGACCTACATTTCCTACCAAAATTACTTTGTTAATTGACATATACGAAATTTTTAAAAGTTTGACTCACTTAAATTTACAATAAAATTCATTATTTTTCAATATTTGAAAACCTAAAAAAACAGAATGTCTTAAAATTAGCACGAAATGATTAAAAATGCACATGAGTTACACATTTTTAAGATGTTCTTCTAAAAATGTTTCGAGTAATCTTGGTACAGCAAAGTTAAAAATATCTTCTTTATTCACTTTAATTATATTGTCTGCAAGTTTGAAATCATTAGTCATTTTCACTTCGATAAACCGGAAATGGATTCGCTGATGGCTTAAAATATGAATTTTCCAATCGCTCACAGTGTTTACTGAAGCTAGTGCGTTGGAAGAGATGTTCTTTTTGAAATCGATGCTGTCAACGATGTCGTAGGGTTCAGTTTTACCAGGTCTTTCAACGAAAGGAAGCTCATATAAATTTTTCCAAATATCATTTCCTTGTCGTTTTCTTAGATATATGCAGCTTCGATCTTCGAACACGATATAGGTAAAATATCTGTCTCTTTGTTTAGCTTTGTTCTGTTTTACAGGTAAATCTGTTATCTTGTTGTTTGCCAGTGCAAAACACCTGCTGTTGATCGGACAAATTGAACAGTCGGGATTTTTAGGTTTGCACTGCAATGCGCCAAACTCCATGACAGCCTGATTATGCATGGCTGGATCCGTTCCTTTAATTAATTCTTTTGCAAGTACTGAAAAGGATTTTTTGCCTTCTTTCGAGTCAATTGGATCGTCAATGCCGAAAAATCGGGAAAGTACCCTGAATACATTTCCATCGATGGTTGGGTATTCCAGCCCGAACGAGATTGAAGCAATAGCCGCGGCAGTATATTCACCAATTCCTTTCAGCGCCAGTATGTCTTTATATTCCGAAGGGAAGACACCTTTGTATTTTTCTGAAATAAGTTTTGCAGTTGCGTGCAAATTTCGGGCCCGGGAGTAATAGCCAAGTCCCTGCCAGCATTTTAGAATTTTATCTTCAGGCGCATTTGCTAAATCTGTCACGGTTGGAAACTCATCAACAAAGTGATAATAATAGCTCAGCCCTTGATCAATTCTAGTTTGCTGCAAGATAACTTCAGACAGCCAAATCTTGTATGGGTCAGTTGTGTTCCTCCAAGGTAAATCCCGTTTATTCAACGCAAACCAAGTATGAACAGGAGTGTTAAAAAAGTCCATTTTTTGTCTAACTACTTTAAAATCTTTTCAAATTGTGAAAATAATCGAAATAGATTGTTTCTTGTTTTTAAATAATTTTTATTTTTGCACACCGATTCAATTAGAAATATAAATTATTGAAAATTAAATATTTTAAGAGATGACTAAAGCAGATATTGTTAATGAAGTAAGTAAGAACACTGGTATTGAAAAAGTAACAGTTCAAAAAGCAGTTGAGGCTTTCATGGAAACAGTGAAAGATTCGTTAACCGAAGGAAGAAATGTATATCTTCGTGGTTTCGGTAGTTTCATTGTAAAGAAAAGAGCAGAAAAAACTGCACGTAATATTTCAAGAAATACGACAATCATCATTCCCCAGCACTTCATTCCTTCATTCAAGCCAGCAAAAACTTTTGTTGCTCAAGTTAAAGACCAAGTAAAATAATTCATTATGCCAAGCGGAAAAAAAAGAAAAAGACATAAAATGGCTACGCACAAGCGTAAGAAAAGACTAAGAAAAAACAGACACAAAAAGAAAAAGTAGTCTTTGCTTTATTAAGCATTAGCTTTTAAAGACATTTGAATATTAAACCTAAAGCACATTGATGCTTTAGGTTTAATGTGTTTTTACGAAGGGATTATAAACCTGTAATAATATGTAACGTTGTGAGTAGCGATTTAATTGTTAATGTCACTCCCTCGGAAGTTGTAATTGCGTTGCTTGAAAATAAGCAACTGGTTGAACTTAACAGGGAAATGACAGGGGCAAAATTTGCAGTTGGAGATATTTATCTCGGACGTGTGAAGAAAATAATGCCCAGCCTTAACGCTGCATTCATTGACGTAGGATACGAAAAAGATGCTTTTCTGCATTACCTCGATATGGGTCCTCAGTTTTCGACGCTGAATAAGTTTCTGAAAATTGCCACATCGAAAAACAACAAAATCACCTCTATTTCAAAAATTCAGTCGGAACCCGACATTGATAAAGAGGGAAAAATCTCAGATATTCTGAAAGTTGGGCAAAACATTCTAGTTCAGGTTGCTAAAGAGCCAATCTCGACAAAAGGCCCAAGGTTAACTTCTGAGTTGTCGATTGCCGGACGAAACATGGTGTTGATGCCTTTTAGCGAGAAAGTGAGTATTTCGCAAAAGATTGCATCAAACGAAGAAAAGAACAGGCTGAAAAAGCTTATTCAAAGCATCAAACCAAAAAAATACGGTGTTATCGTTCGCACTGCTGCCGAAGAAAAAAGAGTGGCAGAACTCGATCAGGAGTTAAATAGATTAGTTGCCAAGTTTGAAACTACTTTTCAATCGCTTAGAAAAGTAAGTGCCCCTGCACTAATTGTTGGAGAACTTGGCAGAACAACCGCATTGTTGAGGGACATTTATCATCCCGATTTTAACAGCATCATTGTGAACGATGCTTCGGTTTGTGAAGAAATTACAGAATATCTGGAGTCGATTGCACCTGAAAAGAAAAAAATTGTAAAACTCTTTAAAGGTAATCAGACCATTTTTGAACATTTTGGAGTTGATAAGCAGTTAAAAGCATCTTTCGGAAAAACAGTATCCTTTAAGAATGGAGCGTATTTGATCATCGAACACACGGAGGCTTTTCATGTGATTGATGTGAATAGTGGAAACCGATCGAAAGCCGGGGTTGACCAGGAAACAAATGCTGTTGAAGTCAATCTGGCTGCTGCTGAAGAAATCGCCAGGCAACTGAGGTTGCGGGATATGGGCGGTATTATTGTTGTTGATTTTATTGATATGCATCAGGCCGAAAATCGCCATAAGGTATATGAGCGAATGAGAGAGGCCATGGCATCAGACCGCACCAAACACAATATTTTGCCTTTGAGCAAGTTTTGTTTGTTGCAAATTACCCGTCAGCGCGTTCGTCCTGAAGAACACGTTGAAACTGCCGAGGTTTGTCCGACTTGTAAAGGCACCGGGAAAGTGGCACCAACTATTTTGTTGGTCGATGAAATTGAGAGCAAAGTGAAATACATTTTCAAAGAGCTAAATAAGAACAAAGTGACGATTAAAGCACATTCTTATCTGGCAGCCTTCTTAACTAAAGGGCTTTGGTCTTTGAAAAATAAGTGGGCTTTCAAATATTTTAAAAGCATTAAAGTTGAGGAGGTTAGCTCTTACTCACTAACCGAGTTCCACTTCTTCGACGACAATCAGGAAGAAATTGTTTTTTAGTTCTGAGAAAATCCCGGTTGAAAAGCCGGGATTTTTTATTTCTGAATTTTATTGAATAACTATTGGTTTTGCAGTTGGTGGAAGCTTACAGAATCTTTATATTTGCGCCATCAAAAAAAGGAAAGCTGCCGGAGTGGTCGATCGGGGCAGACTCGAAATCTGTTGTACCCTTCGGGGTACCGGGGGTTCGAATCCCTCGCTTTCCGCTGAAAAAAGTCGAATGATAGTTCGGCTTTTTTTATTTTTATCAGTTCTAAATCTTGAAGATTTCGTTCCAAATCTTTTGGCTTTTGTAAAGTTCGCTCATCAACTTGTCGGCAAGATGAAAACCCCTTCTTCCTTCGGTGTAAAGCCGAGGCTTATCCGGATCTACATTTCCACCTACCGACCAGCGAATAACAAGAAGTTGTATTTTATCTTTTGAATTTCCGTCTATTAATGCCGGATTTGGCCGAACCAGCGCATCTGAATTTTCTTTGTTTTCATAGGGAACCAATCCTGAAGTATTGTGATAATCTTCTATTGCCGAAGCCCCTCCATAATAAGCAGGTCGTTTTTTTTCGTCTGCCGTCAGGCTCGAAAGTTCATTTCTTAGCATCGATACAAGATTAATCGGCTGAATGTTATTATTGTCAATGAATTCTGCCATCTGCTGTTTGAACTCCTGAGCGGCTTCTTTATCTACTTTTAGCAACTTTTGGTATGCTTGTTCCATTTCATGAAGCTGTGTCTGATGATCAGGAGGAGAATAGGAATCTTCTTTTTTTTCTTCTTTTGCAATAAGCGCTTTCAGGTATTCTTCCTGTGACACGGGAATAAAGAGTGGAATCTTCTTTTTGCAAATAACCGTTGCTTCGCCCCTGCCGGTCTGGTAAACGGGAAATCCATTAAAATTGGCTGTCTTTTGCGGGCAAAGAAAAATGTTGGGTGCAATTTCAGAGCCGAACAATTGACGCGGAGCATTCGCATAAATACTGAGATTTGGGCCGCCTTCCGAAGCAAATCGGGTGCCTTCCTCAAATAGATAGGGCAAGAAGTAAATCTCAAGTGTATTATCAAAGCCGTAACAAAAAACTTTCATTTCCTGTGGTGCCACAATCGAATCCCACGCGGTAATTATCGAGCAAATCTGATCAAATACGGGCTTGTGAGGTCCACTGATCTTTCGGACGACTTCTCCTTTGGAGTAAGGTAGAAATATACGGCCATCGACTTCAACTTCTTTTTCTGAGAAGGGCGATCGTTGTTGCGAAAATAGTGGCATTGCGAACAACGATAATAATGTAGCAATTAATGCAGATTTCATCGTTTAGAAAATGTAATCATTCCTGATCTGATTTCTGAACTTTATTGCCATACAATCGCAATGTGCCGTTGTAAGTCGCTTTTTCGGAACCGGCTTCCGAATTGGATGAGAAAGAACCAACTATCGGTGTTTCGTAATTACCTTCGGGCTTGAGCAGAAATTTTACTAGTTTCATCACATTGATATGGGGTATATCCTTGAAATACGCTTGTTCGAATTGCCGTTCAAAGGCTTCTTTTTTTGATTTGTCGGCCATACGTAAATTGCCGGACATTTCGGCGGCTACCAGATCCTGTCCATAAAAGGATCCGCACCCTATACTTACCGAAAGATTGGATGAATGGGATTCGGAAGCTTCCCGGATTAATTTAAGTCCTTCCTTTATTCCAGCGGCTGCTGACGGGTCTGCCTGCTCTAATTTTCTCAAATCATCTTCGTCAATCAAAGCCGTACCGTTTTCTTGTTGTTTTTTGTTATTGTCGTCAACCAAAACATTCCGGGTTGGATGGAACTGGGAATCTGAAATTCCGGATATGGTAATTCGAAACAGAAGCTGATCACGGCCTGCCTTATATCTTTCGGGATAATCGGGGATGGAGAAAGCAACTTTGAGAACCGGATAAATTTCACCCCGTGCATTAATTTCGGTCAGTTCGCCATTTCCCCACCATTTCACATGTTCCTCAACCTGCATCCAGTTTTCTTCTTCCTGGTATCCGCCTTGTGGTATATCCATTAAGCTTCCACTTGAAAACCCCGAATAGGCATCGTATTGGTTTTCGACGTAGCCGATAAACTCTCTTGGCTGAGCCATAAAGAATTTCAGGTCATTCCGGTTAAACGATAGTTGTACAGGCGATTTTATCTGGTATGTACCTTCCGATTTGGTTCCGTTTTTTAGATCAATGGAATGAGTGAACGTAAATTCAAGCTCGCCCTTGATCTTAAAATCGTGTTCAGTAACACCATGAATAGGCTCGTAATTATCCTGGGCTTTGGCAAATTGGGAAATGGTCATGAATAAGAAAACAAGGGAGATATATAAAATCAACGGTTTCATTTTTCCGAGGTTTTATTGGTCAAACTTGCCTACCCAATAATTGTAAGCCGAGGATAACACATTGGCGTATTCTTCAACTGCCTTGTAACAACTCAGGTCGTCGGGAATCACAACTCCTGGTTGCAGTTTGGCTATTTCATTCTGAATTTCAGTAAGTCGTCGGTAATCCGGGAAAAGTGTTTTGACCGTAGTTAGGTATTGCGAAATGGCGTCAATTTGCAATGGCGACATTTTTTCGCAGTACTGAAGTTTTAAACTGTAAATTTGTTTTTCAGCCGCCCGCGACCTCGCTATTTCAGCAGGTGAGCATATTCCGGAGCAAAGTTGTTTTTCCAAAGGACGGAGTTTCTCATTCAACTTGCGTGTTTCAATGGTATCTTGTAGTTCAATGTTTTTAAATAGCTTGTCAATTCTTGACATTTTATCCGTAATCCGTTCGCCAATAGCCTTTTGTTCTTTAGCCAACTCAAATAGTCTGGAGCTTTTTCCCTGTTTCTTTAAAGTCGCCTGAGGATTTTGCATTGCTTGTTGGGTTGCTTTTGCAGCATAATTTTGAGCCCATTTTTCCTGATCGGCATCGCTCATCTCTCCAACTTTTTGCAGTTCCTGCAAGGAAAGGTTATACTGTTTGCCAATTATTTTGTCTGCCATTTTGCTGGCTTGTTCTTCGTTGGCATCTTCTTGATGAAGTTGTTCCATATCAGCTTTATTCAGTCCCGATTGTTGAGCAACCTTATCCTTTAATTTTTCCTCATTGGCTTGAAGTTCGGTGTTTATTCGGTCTGTTACCTGTTGTAAGGCGGACTTCACCTTGTAAATCTGGCTTGTAAAATGATTTACTACAGATGAGTCTGCTCTGCAAACACTATTGGGGATAGGGGGAAGTTGAGTCAGAAAAGCTTCAGGTGTCGATTGAGCTACTGTTGTTTGTACGAAAAGGATAAAAACAAGCAGAAGGCCAAACTGAGTTGTTTTCATTGTGTTGATTGCTAGATTTTTATGAACTCCACCCTGCGGTTTTTAGCTTTCCCTTCAGTTGTAGTGTTTGGAGATATTGGCTCAGATTCTCCTTTTCCATCGGTTTGGATACGACCACCATCAATCCCGAATTCGGTAGCGAGGGCATTTTTCACAGCGGCAGCCCGGCGTTTCGATAAATCCAGGTTTTTGGCATCGTCACCATCGCTGTCGGTATATCCAATAATTTTGATTTTTACGGTTGGATTCTCTTTCAATGTTTTGGCAATGTCGTTAAGTGTTCCGAATGATTCCGCTTTCACAACATCTTTGTTTACATCGAAATAAATGCCATAGCAGACCAGTTTTCCTTCAGTAATCAGTTTGCTGCGTGTATCGGGCGCTGCAGTGGTAATTTTGAGGTTTGTAACATAAGGAGTGCTATGTGTGCTCCATCCGCTGAA
>DAOPZV010000075.1:0-5464 GCA_035353575.1 Prolixibacteraceae bacterium
AAGGCCCTGCTTAAATAACAAAATTGTTTGCTACCTTCATACTTCGCCAGCAGAAAGTCCGTTCGAGTAAAGATTATGAAGTCAGACAAAAGAATAATAATCATTTTTGGAGTCACGCTCATTGCTGTAATGGGTATTTCAAGCATTACGCCAGCTTTTCCCGGGATCATAAAATATTTCGGGATCTCTCCCAGACAAGTAGGCCTGCTAATAACAGCATTTACCCTCCCCGGAATATTTTTGACTCCACTTACCGGAATTTTGGCCGACAGACTCGGTCGGAAGACTGTATTAATTCCATCGCTTTTCATTTTTGGAATTGCAGGCTTTGCTTGTTCGTTAATGAAGAATTTTAATTCGCTACTGGCTTTACTCTTTATTGAAGGAATAGGTGCAAGCGGATTATCGAGCATTAACATTACACTAATTGGCGACTTTTTCCAGGGAGAAAAGCGCACTACGCTCATGGGATATAATGCCAGCATATTGAGCATTGGAACAGCAACCTACCCGGCAGTAGGCGGATTCATTGCCTTGTGGGGATGGCAATATATTTTCTACCTGCCGTTACTAGCTATTCCGCTGGGCATTTTTGTACTTTTTGCGCTGGAAAGCAGTGGACAAAAAAATAATCAGCCCATTTCAGAGTATTTTATAAAAATATGGAAAACCATTAACCAACGTAGCGTATGGGGGTTGCTGGCTATTAACCTTTTAATCTTCGTTCTACTTTATGGCTCCTATCTCACGTATTTCCCGATAATGATGTCGGAACGAATGCAGGCGACTTCAATTCAGATCGGATCCATGATGTCAGTAATGTCGCTGGTCACTGCAGGGATGTCTTCGCAACTGGGCAGAATAAACAGGCAATTGACTGCTAAAACATTATTGGCGATCGGATCGGGATTTTATTTCATTTCGATGTTGATATTGTGGAGCGCTAACAACTGGATATTTGTCGCTTTTTCAGTTGTATTTTTCGGGTTTGGACATGGACTAATGGTGCCATCGGTTCAGAATCTATTCGTAAGTTTTACAACAATAAAAGAGCGGGCGGCTTTCATGTCGATAAATAGCATGGTTTTGCGGATTGGTCAAACAATCGGACCTTTAATGGTAGGAATCGCATTTGCAATTTTTGGACTCAACGGCGCTTTTGCTTCTGGTGCCGGAATTGCTTTGATAATGCTGTTACCAACATTCGTCCTATTAAAGGAATTCATAAGAACCAAAGAAACATGATAAATTAACTTTACTTTTTAAACGTCACCTTAATATTTTATTAGTTTTATTGGTTTAAAATATGCTATTTTTGTAATTAATCAATTGATTAAACCACTCAATTAAAATGAAACAAGATCGGGATACCGAAAAGGACATTATTCGAGCTGCCCAGAAAATTTTTCAGGAGAAAGGTTTTAAAGAAACAACCATGCGTGACGTTGCTGCAGAAGCAAACGTTAATATGGCAATGCTCCATTATTATTTTAGGTCGAAAGAAAACCTGTTTTTTCTGGTACTAGACGAGGCATTCCGCTTGTTGGTTGAAAAAATTGTGACCATTTTAACAAACGACAGTCTGGATATATTCGAGAAAATAAGGGCTATTGTTAAGGAATACATCACCTTCTTCAGCGAAAAACCCTATCTGCCGCAGTTTATTATGGGTGAAATGATCCGAAATCCGGAATGGATCAGAAAACGCATGGTACAGAATATGAGCTTTCTGATTGTATTCCGCACTTTCTCTGAGCAGGTAGAGAAAGAATATGAAAAAGGAACGATCCAGCACATCTCGGCGCTATCTCTTTTGCTGAATATCATGTCATTGTGTGTTTTTCCGGCTATAGTAAAGCCAATAGTCCAGGACAACAGCGATGCAGCCAAGACGTCGGTTTTTGATTTGGTTATTGAAAACAGAAAGACCGAAGTAGCTGATTTCATAATTAAAGCAATTAAAACTTAAAAAAATTTGCGAATGAGTTAATCAGTTGATTAATTCATTTGATTAAACAGGAAACAATAAAAGTTCAGATTTGAAAACAAGCCATCACATTAACGACAAATTTGTCGAATTATCCGACTTTGTACTTAATTTGCCCGAAAACTACAATAGTACAGGGCAACTGGTACATTCCGGGCGAAATGAAGTACGGATTATTCAGATTAATGGGTTAGTTCTTGCCGTTAAATATTTTAAACGCATGACGCTGGCTAACCGATTTATCTATGCAACATTCCGGAAATCAAAAGCTCAGCGCGCCTATGAAAACTCTGCCTGGCTATTAAAAAAAGGCATTACCTCTCCTGAAAACGTAGCATTCATCGACTGTTACGAGTTCAGTTTGCTAAAAAAGTCATTTTTTGTTAGTCTTTTCACTGATTACAAGCCGATTAAAGAATTATTTTCCCTGACACTCGCTGAATCGGAAGAAGGGCTTAAAGCTTTTGCAAGATTCACGCACCTTTTGCATCAAAAAGGCGTATTTCACTATGACTATTCGGCAAGCAACATTCTGTATTCCAACGCTAACGGACAATATGATTTTGCTTTAATTGACATCAACCGAATGAAAATTTCGAAATACTCTTTTAAACGGGGAATCAGAACTTTAAATCGCCTGGTAATGCCAGTTGAACAAATGGGAATTGTCGCCGCCGAATATTCCAGAATCTCAGGAATAAACGACTTAGAAGTTCTAAACGCGATGA
This sequence comes from Prolixibacteraceae bacterium, assembly GCA_035353575.1. Lineage (GTDB taxonomy): Bacteria > Bacteroidota > Bacteroidia > Bacteroidales > Prolixibacteraceae > Aquipluma. The sequence goes on from DAOPZV010000075.1 coordinate 2,716, forward strand.
CTTTAATCCGGTTACTACACCAATTCAAGAACGTAGTCAAAAAATGGATTAAATCTCCATTGCGCTATTTTGCAGGCTAAAAAATTAACAGGTATAAAAAAATACTTATGAATTACGAATTGACTGTCATCATTCCTGTTTTCAATGAAGAAGACAACCTTGAAAGGGTTTATTCGGAAATGAAAAAGTTTATTGAATCATCAGGCACACGAACGAAGGTGCTGTTTGTGAACGATGGGTCTAAAGACAAAAGTCTGGAAAAGATAAAAGAAATTTGCGAGCGTTCCAGTGCCTTCAGGTTTATCTCTTTCGAAAAGAACTGCGGGCTGAGTGCCGCTATTAAAGCAGGTTTTGATTACATCGATACACCACTCACCGGCTACATCGATGCTGATTTACAAACATCGCCTTTCGATTTTGATGAGCTGCTTGGTTATGCTAACGAATTTGACCTGGTTACCGGAGTCAGGAGCAATAGGAAGGACTCTTTCAGTAAAAATATGTCGTCGCTTATTGCCAACGGAATCCGGCGCGCTTTCACCCACGATGGAATGGACGACACTGGCTGTCCGCTGAAGATCATAAAAACAGAATATGCCAGAAGAATTCCAATGTTTAAAGGACTTCACCGGTTTCTTCCAGCTATGGTATTGCTGCAAAACGGAAAGATAAAACAAGTTTCGGTTCAACATTTTCCGCGTATAGCGGGCAAATCGAAATACAATCTTTGGAATCGTCTTTTGGGTCCGTTGGCCGATTGCTTTGCCTATTTATGGATGAAAAAGAAGTATATTAACTACAAAATAGCAGAATCAAAGTTATAAGTGTATGACGCATTGGCTTATCTTCGGACTCGGTTTTTTAGCTCAGGGTTTGTTCTCCAGCCGGATAATTCTGCAATGGATTATTTCTGAAAAAAACAGGAAAGTACTTACGCCTAACCTGTTTTGGGAAATCAGCCTTTTTGCTTCTTGTTTGCTGTTTGTGTACGGCTATTTGCGCGACGACTTCGCAATTATGCTCGGACAGGTTATTACCTACTACATTTACGTCAGGAATATACAACTGGAAAAAGAATGGGAGAAGTGGCCTCGGTGGCTGCGCATCTTTATCTATTTTTTCCCGGCAATTATACTGGTTTATGGGTTCAACAACAATGCAATAGACACCCATAATCTGTTCAAAAATCAGGATATACCATTCTTTTTAATGATTCTTGGCGTTGTTTCGCAAATCTTATTTACGCTCAGATTTGTATATCAATGGCTGTATTCAGAGTCGAAACAAGAGTCGTTACTTCCGATGGGATTCTGGCTTTTAAGTCTTATGGGGTCGTTACTCATTTTCACCTATGCCATTTTTAGGCGCGATCCGGTTCTGTTTGTCGGTCATCTTTCAGGAATAATAATCTACTCCCGAAACATGATTATCATGAAAAAATATGGCAACTAACCCGCAAATGTTCAGAAATATATTGCCGCTGTTTTTCGTCAGCTCCATCTTGCTGTTTTGGGGGCTGGGAAAGCTCGACGTAAACATCATGGAAGCCCGGAATTTTGTGACGGCGCGGGAAATGGTTCAGAACAACGAATATTTGCTTACTACACTTAATGGGCAACCTCGTTACGAAAAACCACCTCTTCCAAGCTGGCTAACAGCTGCTTCAGGGGTGGTTTTTGGTTTCGATTCGCTTTTCGCGATGAGACTGCCGGTTGTGCCAATAACAATGTTACTTGTATTTGCATTTTATCTCTTCTCAGTACAACTCAAGCTGACATCAAAACACGCTCTGCAAAACGGTCTGATTCTGGTTACTTCATTCTACGTTTTCTTTGCCGGGCGCGATAATCAATGGGACATGTACACCCATAGTTTCATGATGGTCAGTGTTTTATTTCTCTGGAAGCTATTTACATCAGCGACCAATCAATGGAAAAACAGCTTACTTTCAGGCTTGTTTCTGGGCTTTTCAATTTTGAGCAAAGGCCCTGTTTCGGCTTATGCAATGCTACTTCCTTTCCTTATTAGTTACGGAATTGTTTACCGGGTGCCTTTCAGGAAAAAGTGGGCTTATTTTGCTGCAATGTTATTTTCTGGTATGATTATCGGAGCGTCGTGGTACATTTATGTCCGGTTGAAAGACCCAGTTTCATTTCAGACAATTGCTTCGCGGGAAGCCGCCAATTGGACGAGCTACGAGGTAAAGCCTTTTTACTATTATTGGGACTTCTTTGTGCAAAGCGGATTGTGGGCTATTCCTTCGCTCGTTGCACTCACCTATCCATACATGAAGACACGTGTTCGCGATTTAAAGTCATACCAATTCGCGTTATTCTGGACTTTATTAGGCATCGTTTTTCTTTCAGCCATTCCTGAAAAAAAAGTGCGATATCTTGTTCCTGTACTCATTCCGTTAGCTTTAACAACAGGATTTTACATCGAATATCTTATCCAAAATTTCAAATTCAGCTTGCTGAATTGGGAAAAAGCGTTGGCCTCTACTTTTTCTTCAGCTATAGCGTTGGTGGGTTTTGCCTTTCCTTTTGCGATTGCGTTTGTTTTGAAAGAACGCCTGGCTTCACACTATTTTCTGTTTATCATTTCATCTGTTGCTACAATTGCGGGCGCAGTCATCATTATCAGAGGGCTAATCTCAGGAAAGTTCAATTCTGTATTTTATGCGATGATTTCAATTTTTGTGGCCATCGTAATCGCAACATTGCCGCTTTATAAAGAAGTTGTGAGCAAT
>DAOPZV010000075.1:5564-17423 GCA_035353575.1 Prolixibacteraceae bacterium
AAAAAGCTGTACCGAATCAACCTGCACTACAACAAGAACTTAAAAGAGCGTTTGGTAAAAGACTATTATTTGATTTCACAAAAAGAATAGCAGGAAACAAAGTTTGCTCAAAAAAAAACGCAGATATCTCTTTTTCAGACACCTGCGTTTTACTCATATATTCAGTAAGCTTATTCCAAATAAGTATATCCGTATAAACCGGAGCGGTAATTCGACAGGAATTCTTTTCCTTCTTCAGCAGTAATAATTCCTGATTTTACCGAAGTTGTTACCCATGTTTCAACTGTGCGAACGAGCTTTTTCGCGTTGTACTGAACGTAGTCCAATACTTCGGCAACAGTCTCACCATCAATCACCTGATCTATATGATAGCCCTTTTCATCAACAGAAACATGCACAGCGTTGGTATCGCCAAATAAGTTATGCAAATCGCCAAGAATTTCCTGGTAAGCACCGACAAGGAAAACCCCTATATAATATGGTTCGCGGCTTTTGAGTGAGTGAACCGGCAGATAATAGGAGAAATTCCGGGTTGCGATAAAGTTGTCAATTTTCCCGTCGGAGTCGCAGGTTATATCCTGAAGTGTAGCCGAGCGGTCTGGTTTTTCATCGAGCCGCTGAATAGGAATGATCGGGAAAATCTGATCAATTGCCCACGAATCGGGAAGCGACTGGAATAATGAAAAATTACAGAAATATTTGTCCGACAACAATTTAGGCAAATAAAGCAATTCTTCAGGAATATGTTTTAACTCACCTGTCATCTGGTGAATTTCTTTGGTGATCGACCAAAACAAACGTTCGATTTGTGCACGTGTTTTCAAATCGAGCAAGCCCAAACTAAACAAATCAAGCGCTTCCTCTCTGATTTGCTGAGCGTCGTGCCAGGTTTCGAGCATCCTCGGCTGGTTTATCTGATCCCACAATGAGAACAGCTCTTTTACCAATTCGTGATCTTCCTCCTGAGGCATTTCCTCTTCGCTCATGGTAGGAAGAGATGCGGTTTCGAGAACCTCAAATATCAGCACCGAATGGTGAGCCGTTAACGATCTTCCCGACTCGGTAATAACATTCGGATGTGGCAAATTATTTTTATCAGCTGCGTCAACAAAAGTAGAAATAGCGTCGTTTACGTATTCCTGAATACTATAATTCACGCTGCTTTCGCTGCTCGAAGAGCGCGTTCCGTCATAATCAACTCCCAATCCACCTCCAATATCAACAAACTCAATTTTGAAGCCTTTCAAATACAACTGAACGTAGAATTGAGAAGCTTCGCGCATAGCAATTTTTATACGACGAATTTTTGTAACCTGACTCCCGATATGAAAGTGAACCAGCTTCAGGCAATCAACCATTTCTTTCTTTTCCAAAATATCGAGCGCTTCAAGCAATTCACTGGAAGTCAACCCGAATTTGCTCACATCTCCACCAGAATCTTCCCATTTTCCACTTCCTGAGCTTGCAAGTTTAATGCGAATACCGATGTTTGGCTTAATACGCAAACGGTTGGCAATCTTGATAATCAGCTTTAACTCATTGAGCTTTTCAACAACCAGATAGATTCTCCGTCCCATCTTTTGAGCCAGCAAAGCCAGTTCGATGTAGTCTTCGTCTTTGTAGCCGTTACAAATAATGAGCGAATCGTTGTCGGTATTAATTGCTATAACAGCATGGAGCTCTGGTTTCGAGCCAGCTTCCAGGCCAATATTGAATTTCTTTCCATGACCAACAATTTCTTCAACAACCGGGCGCATCTGATTTACCTTTATCGGGTAAATAATGAAATTCTGACCATTGTAATTGTACTCTTCTGCGGCAATTTTGAAACAACTGGCCATTTTTTCGATCCGGTTATCCAGAATGTCGGGAAAACGAAGCAGCATGGGGGCTGAAACATCGCGAAGCTGAAGTTCTTCTACCAATTCGTGAAGATCAATTGTAACGCCGTTTTTCTTCGGAGTTACGGTAACATTACCTTTTTCGTTGATCGAAAAAAAATTGATCCCCCAACCATTGATGTTGTAGAGTTCAGCTGAGTCTTCAATACGCCATTTTCTCATTAAGGAAAAGTTAATTATTTGTTTATACTCATTTTTAAAGCCAAATAGCTGGCCACTCTTTTCTTTTTAGTGTTCAAAAAATCACTCGTGATTTAGTCTCCGGAATAGAAACATACAAAGCAGAAAAACTGTTCAAAAACCTAAAGCCCGCAACAGGCCTAGAAGCCGCGCCAGTTCTACCCGCCAAACGATTTTTCAAACGGCGTAAATGTACTAAATAAATGTAAGTGATTTTAAAAATTTTCACCAGCCAAAATCCATCGTAATCGCGATAAATTTCTGCCAGTAAATCTAATTCAGCAACCGAATTAAAACATCTGTAAACTGTGCAGTCGCTTATAGCGACCATCCAATTGTATCAGCTCATCATGTGTTCCGCGTTCAATAATTTCGCCTTCATGGAAAACACAAATCAAATCTGCATTTCGTACCGTCGATAAGCGGTGCGCGATTACAATCGAAGTCCGGTTTTTCATGAGGTTTTCTAAAGCATCTTGCACCAAACGTTCCGATTCGGTATCCAGCGCCGAGGTGGCTTCATCAAGAATCAAAACCGGCGGATTTTTCAAAATCGCTCGGGCTATACTTAATCGCTGACGTTGTCCTCCTGAAAGTTTACTTCCCCGGTCGCCAATAACGGTATCGTAGCCATGTTCGCTTTCGATGATAAAATCGTGTGCATTAGCCACTTTGGCTGCAGCAATTACTTCAGCCATACTCGTGTTTTCAACGCCAAAAGCGATATTATTGAATATCGTGTCGTTGAATAAAATTGCTTCCTGATTAACGTTGCCCATCAAATCGCGCAAGTCATGTAAACTAATGTCTCGAATGTCGATTCCATCTATCAGAATCTGGCCACCAAGTACGTCGTAAAAACGTGGCAACAAGTCAACAAATGTAGTTTTTCCGCTACCCGACTGTCCAACCAAAGCGATTGTTTTACCCTTTTCGATGGTGAGCGAAACATTGTTCAAAACTACTTTTTCGTCGTAAGCAAAAGTCACATTTTTGTATTCAATCGAGTTTTTTAAAGTCGAAATATTTTGCGCGTCCGACTTTTCCGGAATGGTAACATCGGCCAAAAGAATTTTGTCGATACGATCCATTGAGGCCAAACCTTTCTGAATACTGTAAAGTGCCTGCGTAAAGGCTTTGGCAGGATTTATAATCTGGTAGAAGATGGCAATATATGCGATAAATTCAGGCCCGGAAAGCTCACTGTTTTTACTCAGAATAAGCGTGCCTCCAAACCAAACAACAATGATGATCACGATGGTTCCGAGTAATTCGCTGAGCGGATGAGCCAATTCGCGACGACGCATCAGCCTATTCATTATCCGGCGATAATCATGCAGTTCCTCATCGAAACGAGCGTTCATTTTCTTTTCGGCATTAAAAGCTTTTATGATGCGCAACCCTCCCAAAGTCTCTTCAACAACCGTCAAAATCATCCCCATTTTATCCTGTCCTTCGCGCGACACCTTTTTGAGCGATTTTCCGACGCGCCCAATAGCAATACCGGCAATTGGCAGCACGAGAAAAATGAAAAGTGTCATTGTTGGGCTCATGACCAACATAGAAGCGAGCAATACAACGATGATAACCGGATTCTTCAGGAACATATCCAACGACGACATGATCGAATTTTCGACTTCTGTAACATCGCCTGTTATTCGGGAAATAATGTCGCCTTTTCGCTCCTCCGAGAAAAAAGGAAGCGCCAGCTTCAGAATTTTATTGAATATTTGCTCCCGAATATCTTTCACAACTCCGTTTCGGATGTAAACGGCCTGATATGCACCGAGGTAAAAGAAACCAACCTTCAGCGTAGTCGTCAAAATGGTGAAAATACCGATGTACAAAAGGGTTAAACCAGCACCATGTTCAAGTTTAAACGCTGTTATGTAGTAGTACAAATTATTTGTTATTGCACTCGAAGAAAAGCTCCATGGTTGCAATTCAAGCACATCTTTTGTTGAATCGAAAAGGATTTGAAGGATTGGGATCAAGGTTGTTACCGAAACAACCGTGAATATTGCTGATAAAAGGTTAAATAGAAAGTTTAGACCCAATTCCCTTTTATACGGCGGGATAAATCGTTTTAAAATTTTGAAAAAATCCTTCATTGATAATTATTCGGGGAATTTATCTGATATAGAAACCTGTGTTTAAAATTGCTGAATTTTTAAAATATACCTGTATAATTCTGTGGCGTAATCTTCTTGAGCTCAGCTTTCAGCGAATCGGAAATCTCTAAGGTATCAATAAATTCATGAATTGCCTGTTGATCGATCTTTCTGTTAACACGGGTCAGATTACGCAATGCTTCGTAGGGATTGGGGTAACCTTCACGGCGCAAAATAGTCTGAATAGCTTCAGCAACAACCGGCCAGTTCTTCTCCAAATCAGCTTCAATGGCATCAGCATTCAACAACAGTTTGCTCAAGCCGCGCATGGTAGAGTTTATTGAAATAAGGGTATGAGCAAAAGGAACGCCAATATTTCGCAACACGGTTGAATCGGTGAGATCGCGTTGAAGGCGCGATACCGGAAGTTTTACCGCCAGATGTTCGAAAATGGCATTGGCGATTCCGATATTCCCTTCCGAGTTTTCAAAGTCGATTGGGTTTACTTTGTGTGGCATTGCCGATGATCCAACTTCGCCAGCTTTAATTTTCTGCTTGAAATATTCCATCGAAATGTATGTCCACATGTCGCGGTTCAAATCCATGATGATATTATTAATGCGCTTCAGTGCATCAAAAATGGCAGCATGGTTGTCGTAGTTGGTAATCTGTGTCGTGTACTGGGCGCGCTCCAATCCGAGGTATTTTTTCAGAAAATGGTTACCAAAAGCTTTCCAGCTAATTTCGGGATATGCAATATGGTGCGCATTGAAATTACCGGTTGCACCACCAAACTTGGCGTCGCAATTGATACTTTTAAGCTGTTCCAATTGAATCTTTAGCCTCTCAGAAAACACCCGGATTTCCTTGCCCAAATTAGTTGGTGAAGCGGGTTGTCCGTGAGTTTTAGCCAACATCGGAATGTTTTTCCATTCTTCTGCCATGTCGTCGAGCTTGTCAACCAAATCGTAAATGGCCGGGTAATATTCATTATCCAAAGCATCGTGTATCGACTTTGGCACCGCAGTATTGTTTATATCCTGAGATGTTAAACCGAAATGAATGAACTCCTTATAATCCTGAACACCTAATTTATCAAACTCTTCTTTAAGGAAATACTCGACAGCTTTTACATCGTGATTGGTTATTTTTTCGATGTCTTTAATACGTTGAGCATCTACAACAGAGAAGCCTGAAACAATCTGGCGCAATGACGCAAAAAGATTTGAATCAAAACTCTTTAACTGTGGCAAAGGGAGCTCGCAAAGCGCGATAAAATATTCAACCTCGACCAAAACGCGATACTTAATCAATGCATATTCCGAAAAATAAAGCTGAAGGTTCTCAACCTTGTTGCGGTAACGGCCGTCAACGGGAGATATTGCTGTGAGTAAATTTAATTCCATGAATTTTGTTTTTCGAGGCGGTAAAGGTAGCAAAAAATTGTACTGCAAAAATTGTAAGTGTCGCTACTACAAACGGAATTAAAACCCAATAAAAATATAAAGATCATCAAACCTTCCGCCAGATAAATTGTTTAGCAGACAAGCTAAATATTTAAACAAAATGAATTACATTCGTCTATCGGTCACTTTTATTGTACTTATTTTAGCAAGCTGTTCAAAATCAGAAAGCCAAATGATCGATAATACCACCATAAAAGAGCTCGACTTAAACAGATATTTGGGTACCTGGTACGAGATTGCCCGTTTTCCACATTCGTTTGAAAAAGGCATGGCCGGCGTAACTGCCAATTACAGCTTACGTGATGATGGCAAGATAAAAGTTATAAACAAAGGCTACAAAAACGGATTAAATGGAAAGCTTTCTGTAGCTGAAGGCAAAGCTAAAATTCCAGATAAATCACAACCCGGAAAGCTAAAAGTATCTTTCTTCTGGATATTTTACGGCGATTATTACATTCTCGAACTTGGTCCAAATTACGAATATGCCATGATTGGCAGTTCGTCGTCAAAATACTTCTGGATACTCAGCCGAACTCCGCAAATGGATGAAACAACGTATAATATGTTACTTGATAATGCAAAAAAACGGGGTTACAATCTTGACCAACTCGAAAGAGTACAGCAAAAGTCCAATAGTTTATCGAACTGAATATTCTGCAGAAATGACAACACGCACCTTCTTTATGATATCGTTTGTGCCCGCGGCATAGCCTCCTTCTCCACCCGACAATGATGCAGTTCGGTCAACTATTGTAAACAGTCCCTGGTTTGCTTTTCTTAATTTGCCAAGCGTCGCATCGTTTTCTTTAGCAAATTGCTCGGCTGCATTTCTCGCATTATGTGTGGCTTCCGTAATCATTTCAGGTTTAATGTCATTCAGCTTAGTAAAATAGAACTGAAGCGGATTTCCATAATCTGTGTGTGAAAGGAAAACCCCAACCTGAAGCAGTTCACCGGTCATTCGGCTGACCTTCTGGATTAAATCCACATTGCTGCTCCGTATCTGAAAATTCTGAGTAATTAAATACCGGAAACCCTGTTGAAAATTATCGTACTGCTGAGCCTTTTTATCAATTACAACAATGCCGTCAACCGTGATTTCTTCAGGCTTAATTTCGTTTTGACGTAGAAAATCTACCACTTTATTTTTTGCAGCTTCAATCGCTTTGCTTCCTTCGAACAAATCGTTATTTGCCATTCGCGTTTGGATAATCCAAACAGCCAAATCTGATTTCACTTCCCTTTCAGAAAAGCCCTTAACGCTCACACTACGATCATCGGTTTTAAATCGTTCAAGCGACCGGCCAACGAGGAAACCGCCGACTCCAAAACTTACAACTAATGCGATAGATGCAATCCAAACTCCTGATAGTTTCATTTTCTTTGACATTTAATTGTTTTCATGAATTATGACTACAAGCAATAATCCGGCCAAAGTTTTACGACCTTCCAAATCGTGAAAAAGCGTCTTCCATAATTGTTGAAGTAGCTGTAGCTCCACACCTGCTGCAACCAGCCTCGCGAACCGCCAACAACTGGTCCAGATTTCTCACACCTCCGGCGGCTTTCAATTTTACATTTGGCCCAATATTCTCCTTCATCAAACGCAAAACCGAAATTGTTGCTCCTTTGTAATTGTAGTCACCATTTGCTTGCTTCACAAATCCGTATCCGGTTGAAGTCTTCACATAGTCAGCCCCAACTCCGGTACATATCTGGCAAAGTTTAACAATGTCCGCATCGTTGGTAATAAAATCAGTTTCGAAAATTACCTTAACAATTGCAGCGTTTTTATGGCAAACATCAGTAACAGCTTTTATTTCATCAGTGATATAGTTCCAATCGCCCTGAAGCGCTTTACCAATATTTATAACCATGTCAATTTCAACAGCACCATCTTTGCAAGCTTGCTCTGCCTCAAACACTTTAACAGGAATTGACGAATTTCCCGCCGGAAACCCGATAACACAACCCACAAGAACGTCGCTCCCATTCAAAATGCCAGCGGCTTGCTTTACGGCATAAGGTTTTACACACACCGACGCAACATCATATTTTATAGCGATCTCGCATTCTCGTTTCAAATCGCTATCAGTCATGGTTGGATGAAGAATCGAATGATCGATCATTTTGGCAAGTTGTTTAGCTGTGGTCATAAGTTTATTTTAAGAGGTGTTCAAGAATTTCGGTTATCGACGAAAGCGTGATATAAACATCGCTTTTTACCGGAGCATGATGATTTTCGTGTTGCCAGGTTATTTCATACGGAATGTGAATGGCCTTTCCACCAATATTGGTCACCGGCAAAATATCTGACTTAACTGAATTGCCTACCATCAAAAATTGCTCAGGTTCTATATCGAGGTGATCGAGTAATTTCTGATAATTACTTTCGCGCTTGTCGCTCATCACCTCAATGTGGTGGAAATATCCAAACAATCCCGATTCTTTCAGCTTCCTTTCCTGATCGAGTAAATCACCTTTTGTAGCCAAAATCAATTTGTACTTCCCTTGAAGCATTTGCAAAACCTTTTCTACACCATCGAGCAACTCAATGGGCATGGTCAACAATGTTTTACCTGCATCAATAATCTGATTTATTTCTTCTGCCGATATTTTTCCATCGCTTATTCTAACTGATGTTTCCACCATCGACAATATAAAACCCTTAGCGCCATACCCGTATATCTCAAGGTTCTGCATTTCGGTTTTAAATAATTCTTTTGAAGCGTCAGACTCGGACAGATATGCCTTTACAATTCGGCAAAATTTCTTTTCAACATTCTGAAAAAAGGGCTCATTAATCCAAAGTGTATCGTCGGCATCGAAGCCTATTACTTTAATATTCTGAAACATAACAGGAATAGATTAGTGCGACGAAAATAGTAATTTTCCTTATGTAATAATGCCTGTTGAATTCCATTTTTATTCCTCTAAAGGCAAAAAACAGAATTGCGTTCTTTCCCTTCTTTAAGACTTTGCTCTTTTCTCCAGATAAGCTAAAGTTTTCAAATAAGCTTTCGACAGTAAAAAACCCCAAATCATCCCGATAACAATTCCGGCAATTACATCGCCCGGATAATGTACCCCGTTATAAATCCGGCTATAAGCAACCATTGCAGCCCAGATAAACATCCAGTATTTCAACATTTTGAATTTGTCGTCAAAAACCAACCAGATAAATGTTGCCAATCCAAAAACATTCGCCGCGTGCGACGATGCAAAGCCGTACAGGCCACCGGCGCCGGCATTACTCAGATGAACCAGATTCATTATCGCCGGATCGTGCGAAGGACGAAGTCGCTGCACCGTATTTTTTAATAATCCGGAAGCTGTCTGATCGCATAAAGCGATAGTTGCTGCAATAAACAGTAGCATCAAAACGCCCTGCATCTTATATTTCCTGAAAATCAGAAAGATAACAAACAAATACATCGGAATCCAGATGAGCTTGTCGCTCAGCCAATACATGATTGGATCGAAAAAAGAATTGTGCCAGCCATTTAAGGCCAGAAACAAATCGGTATCAAGCGATTTTAAGAATTCCATCATTCGGTTATATTTTCCGGGTGAATCATCTCATAAACCATTTCGGTCACTTCGCCAACAACCCGCCTGCAAACGATTTTATGGTGTTTGCGTTCAGCAATTTCGCTTTCAGTAGCATGTTGTTTAAGAATTTCTCCGCAGTTGGTCGTTCCATACAAGCCTTTTACTTTTCCATTTAAGTCGCGCACTTTTCTGTAGCAATCAAGCTTTGTGTCCATATCAGTGGGAGCAATATTTCCATATTTCAACCCAAGCACCATAAACCCACCTGTTACAGCACCACACTTTTCACGAAGTCGCCCCATACCTCCACCGAAAGTGGAAGAAATCAGTTTAGCTGTCTTTTCATCAAGCTCGAACTCTCTGGCAAAAGCAAGCAACACCGACTGCGAACAGGCGTAACCCTCATCGAAGTACGAAAGGGCCGCCGAAATGGTATTTTGTTTGGTCATTGTATAGATTATCGTTATGCAAAGATGCAAGATTAGAATTGACATTGGCTATTTTTGACCCGAAAGAAAAACACATTTAGAAAACATTTTTCAACACAGATCTATTATGGAGCCAAACAAACATATATGGCAATTTGCACGAGTAGGTGGAATGAACCGGGTTTGCCTTGAACGAGGTGAAGATTTGTTATACCTGGACACACTCGATCAGAAACTGTGGACTGCGCTCAGTTGTCCGGTTAACGGGTTGGAAATTGATTCAAAAACGCTTGAAATGATCGATACAGATCATGATGGCAAGATTCGCGTACCTGAAGTTTTGGCTGCCGTTAAGTGGATCACCGCTGTTGTGAAAGATTCCGACACATTGATCGGGAAAAATTCGGTAATGCCTTTGGTTGAAATAAACACAGATACAGAACTCGGGAAAGTTCTTTTTGCATCAGCAAAGCAGTTACTTGCAAATATCGGCAAACCCGATGCGGAAGTTATTACGGTTGAAGATGTTTCGGACACATTCGCCATTTTTGAAAATACGAAGTTTAATGGCGACGGCGTAATTCACGCTGATTCGGCCGACGATGAAGATCTAAAATTGCTCGTCACACAAATCATTGAATGTGAAGGTGCCATGGCCGACCGCAGCGGCAAGGACGGAATAGATACTGACAAAATAAATGCGTTCTTCGATCAATGCGAGGCCTTGATAGCCTGGAAGAAAAAAGCAGAGGACGAAAGTTCCTTAATTCTTCCGTTCGGCGAGAAAACGGAGGAAGCATATACAGCGTTTGTCGAATTGAAATCGAAAATAGACGACTACTTCTTACGTTGCCAACTTGCTGAATTCGACGCCGCCTCAACCGAAACATTGAACTCAATTATCGCCCGCATTCAAACGATTACAACTAAAGATTTAACCGACTGCATCGACGAAATCTCTGGTTTCCCTTTAGCAAAGATTGAATCGGAGAAACCGTTATCGCTGGTTGCAGGAATTAATCCGGCATGGAAGGCCAAGGTAGAAAAATTCAGAACGTTGATTTCTACTGAAGATGAACATGCAACGTTAGAAGAAAAGGAATGGAATGATCTGAAATCCAAATTTGCTGTTTACGAAGCATGGAAAGCCGAAAAAACGGGAACTGAAGTTGAATTGCTGGGATTTGAGCGCATTCAGACAATTCTCGAAGAAAATCGCAAAGCAGAATTAATTGCTTTAATCGAGGAAGATAAAAAACTGGAAGAGGAAGCCAATAATCTGATTTTGGTACAGCAAATGGTTCGTTACCACCGCGATTTATTCACACTTCTGAACAATTTTGTAACGTTCTCCGATTTCTACCGACCAGATTCCGACGCTATTTTTCAGGCCGGAAGTTTGTATTTCGACCAACGCCGGTGCGATTTATGCATAAAAGTCTCCGACATGGCCAAGCACAGCACAATGGCCGCCTCAAGCGGAATCTGTTTGGTTTACTTCGATTGCTTTTCAAAAACCAGGGACGAAAAAATGATCGTTGTCGCTGCTTTTACTGATGGCGATGTTGATAATCTGGTCGTTGGGCGAAATGCCATTTTCTACGATAATACCGGAAGTGACTGGGACGCAACCATCATTAAAATAGTTGATAATCCGATTAGCATCAGGCAGGCATTTTGGTCACCCTACCGCAAAATTTCGCAGCTTGTTTCGAAACAAATAGAGAAGATTGCTTCATCAAAAGAACAGGATATCCACAAAACGGCGACTTCGGGAGTTGAGAAAACCACCACTCAGGTACAAACAAGCGCGCCGACCGCAAATGCACCGCAGCCAGCGCCTTTCGATATTGCCAAATTCGCCGGTATTTTCGCAGCCATCGGGATGGCATTTGGTGCAATTGGTGGCGTTTTGGCGACTGTCGCTAAAGGTTTTTTCTCGCTCACCTGGTGGAAAATGCCAATTGCTATTGTAGGAATTGTCCTTTGTATTTCTGGTCCGGCAATGATTCTGGCCTGGCTCAAACTCCGCAAAAGAAACCTTGCTCCCGTTCTCGATGCCAATGGTTGGGCAATTAATGCGCGGGCAACCATCAACATTGCTTTCGGTGCAACTTTAACTCAACTGGCAAAACTTCCTAAAAACTCCAAGCAAAACCTGGCTGATCCCTACCGAAAAAAATCAAATCCCTGGATTCCAATCATCATCATTTTAGTTATC
>DAOPZV010000076.1:0-17318 GCA_035353575.1 Prolixibacteraceae bacterium
AAACAATTACAGCCTACCTGCTCGATAGATTTCCGTGATGGTGGCCGTAATGTTTGTTTGTTTTAATCATCTCTGTTTTTTATTTATGCTGCAATGATAGTTATAATCTGTTATTAAAACAAGTTTGAAATTTACAGTTTTTTCAACTTTACGTTTTATTAATATGAATTCGCTTGAAAATAAAAACAGGAAACTATGTATTACATCCTACGTTATGTGAATTGAGCAAATGATTTTGAAATTTAAATCGATTGTGTATGTTTGTACAATCGATTGCAACAACTAAACTTAAATCAACAAAATGAAAAGAACACTTTCTTTCTTGCTTTTCCTCATGCTCATTTCAGCAGCTGGCTTTTCAAAGGATCAGCCACACAAATGTTTCAAGCCAAAGGAAATTAAAAAGGTAATGCTTAAAACCGCATTGTGGCAATTCGCTAATCCAAAACACGAACTATGGGACTGGACCAATGGCGCATTCTACGCCGGAGTTTCTGCCGCATACAAAGCCACTGGCGACAAAAATTACCTTAATGCCATGATTGAAATGGGCGAGAAAAATCAGTGGAAACCTGGTCCCCGGCTTCAACATGCCGACGATATCGCTATCTGCCAAACGTACGTTGATGTGTATCAGTTGAAAAAAGATAAGGCAATAATCCAGCCTTTCATCGATAACATGGAAAAGTTCTTAGTTACTCCTTTCCCGACTAAAGGTATTGAAAAGATTACCTGGTGGTGGTGCGATGCATTATTCATGGCTCCTCCGGCGTTGGTAAAACTTTCGACGGCAACCGGCGACAAGAAATACATGGAACACAGTGATAAATTATATCATGAGTGTTATGACATGCTTTACGATAAAGAAGAACATCTTTTTGCCCGCGATTTGGGCTACGTTATTAAAGGTGATGCTTCTGACCGCAAAGAAGCAAACGGGAAGAAGATTTTCTGGTCGAGAGGAAATGGCTGGGTAATGGGAGGATTGGCTTTACTTCTGAACGAATTACCGAAAGATTACAAAGAGCGTCCCTTCTATGAAACAGTATTTAAGGAAATGGCCGCAAAAATTATTAGCTTACAGCAACCTGACGGGCTTTGGAAAGCAAGTTTACTCGACCCTGCCTCATATCCGGGAGGAGAAGCCAGTGGCTCCGGATTTTATACCTACGCACTAACCTGGGGAATAAACAAAGGTCTGTTAGATAAAGCAACATACTTACCAGTAGTTCAGAAAGCATGGATAGGTTTGAACACTTTAATTCAACCCGATGGACATGTAGGGTGGTGCCAGCCCATTGGAGCCGACCCAAAGAAAAACTTCTCTGCTGATAGTTGGGAGGTATATGGTACAGGCGCATTCCTGCTTGCGGGAAGTGAAATTATGAAACTGAAAGACTAACGAATACTCAGACTATTTAAATGTTAAGCAATCTTAATTATTTTTAATTTTTTGTAAGGAAACAATCGAAATTTAAGTTTCACTATAAAAAAAGCATTTCTTTGCATATACTAATTTCAAATAAGTGTTTATTTGCACTTTATTAGTTATTGCGTAAACGAAGCAAAAAACTGATAAGTCGTTCTGAAATTGTTTAATGACTTCTCTTTTGGGAGAAATAATTATAAAGAAGCGTGATTAGCTATGCGAATAGCTAGGTTTTTATTGACCAATTTATTTGATTGG
Source organism: Prolixibacteraceae bacterium (assembly GCA_035353575.1). Classification (GTDB taxonomy): domain Bacteria; phylum Bacteroidota; class Bacteroidia; order Bacteroidales; family Prolixibacteraceae; genus Aquipluma. Next base: position 1,688 of record DAOPZV010000076.1, read on the forward strand.
TTGATCTTGTTTGTGGTATGAAAAGCCGGCCAGAGGGTCGGCTTTTTTCTTTAGATAAAATTCGGTTTTGGTAATAAAAAAAACCGCCAGGTGGCGGTTCTCTTATTTTATCCTAAGTATGTTTTTAATAATTTACTTCTGGAAGTATGCCTCAATCTGCGTATCGCCTTTTCTTTAATCTGACGAACACGCTCGCGAGTTAATCCAAAGCGCTCTCCAATCTCTTCAAGCGTCATTTCCTGGCACCCAATTCCAAAGAACATCCTGATAATATCACTTTCACGCTCTGTAAGCGTAGCCAAAGCTCTTTCAATCTCACGAGCCAACGATTCCATCATCAATGAGCGGTCAGCGTTCGGCGAGTCATTGTTAATCAACACGTCAAGCAGACTGTTGTCTTCTCCTTCAACAAAAGGTGCATCAACAGAAATATGACGACCTGAAACGCGAAGGGTATCGGCAACTTTATCGGCAGGCAACTCCAATGCGTCTGCAAGTTCTTCAGGCGACGGTTTACGTTCATTTTCCTGTTCAAACTTTGAATAAGCTTTGTTGATCTTGTTCAAAGAGCCTACCTGATTCAACGGCAAACGAACAATTCTCGATTGCTCGGCCAAAGCCTGCAAAATTGACTGGCGAATCCACCAAACTGCATAGGATATAAATTTGAACCCCCTGGTTTCGTCAAATTTTTCAGCAGCTTTTATTAACCCCAGATTTCCTTCGTTAATAAGGTCAGGTAAACTTAATCCCTGATTTTGATATTGCTTAGCCACAGAAACGACGAAACGCAAGTTTGCGCGTGTCAATTTTTCCAGAGCAGCCTGATCACCTTTTTTAATTCGCTGAGCTAATTCTACTTCTTCCTCAACAGTTATAAGTTCTTCTTTGCCAATTTCTTGCAAATACTTATCCAACGAAGCGCTCTCACGATTAGTGATCGATTTAGTAATCTTTAATTGTCTCATATACCCTTCAAAAAAATAGCGTGCAAATATAGGCTTTTGGGGTCAATATATCAAATGGTTTTTCTGATATATCTATTGTTTACAATTTAATAACCAAACGATTGTTATTTATCGTCCATCATTACCGAAAACATAGTAGGCAACTTCACCATTTGGATAAATCCCCTCAACCAATATTCCTCCACGAGAGTTTTTAATTATACGTTTTAGCTCTTCGACATCGGAAACGGCGTTTTTGTTCACTTGCGTAATAATAAAGCCTTTCTTTATACCAGCATCTTTAAATTTGCCGCCAGAAAGATCAGTTATTTTAACTCCGTACCGAATTCCAAGTTCTTCTTTATCTCTATTCGATATCTCAGCAAATTTCGCACCAAATACGTCTCCGGAGTCATCACTTCCTTTAACAATATTTGTATCTCCGTGTTTGTTACGAAGCGTTACGTTAAATTGTTTCTTTTTGTTCTCCCTTTTTATTTCCACAACAACTTTATCGCCTGGGCGGTGTTTTCCAATTTGTTCCTGCAACTCAGAAGTGGAATTAACTAACACATTATCAACGCTTATAATAACATCATTCTCTTTGATTCCGGCTACATCAGCTGCTCCGCCTGAAATCACTTTTCCAACAAACACACCTTCAATTTTGTCTAGATTGTATTTTTTTGCTACTTCGGCATTTACATCACCGATATTTACATTTAACAGCGCACGCTGAACATCACCATATTCACGAAGGTCGGCTACAACTTTTTGCGCGATATTAGAAGGTATAGCAAATGATAAACCGCTATACGAACCTGTTTGCGACGCAATTGCCGTATTTATACCAACCAGTTCACCTCTTGTGTTAACCAAGGCTCCACCACTGTTCCCTGGATTAACTGCCGCATCGGTCTGAATAAATGACTCTATGCGCATTTGATCTGGATTAATGCCAATATCACGACTTTTTGCGCTCACAATACCTGCAGTAACTGTAGATGTAAGGTTAAACGGATTACCAACCGCTAAAACCCATTCGCCAAGTTTCAGGTTGTCTGAATTGCTAAACTTCAATATAGGTAATCCACTCGCATCAATTTTAATAAGTGCAATATCAGTCGAGGGATCAGTTCCAATTAATTTAGCCTTAAACTCGCGTTTGTCGTTCAATACAACAGATATTTCGTCGGCTTCATCCACCACATGATTATTGGTTACTATATATCCGTCCGGAGAAATGATAACTCCTGATCCAACCCCCTGCCTTACTGGCGCTTGCTGAGATCTCGGGCCTCCATCACCGAAAAAATAATCAAAAAAGTTAGACGAGCTATAGCTGCCGCCTTTTTGTGTAACCTTGATATGCACCACCGCGTGAACCGAGTTCTCTGCAACAACAGTTAAGTCAGGTAAATCACCCACTCCTGAAGTAGGAAGGCTAGCGTATCTCATCGACTGTTCCTGCTGAACAGTCAGTATCTTTGGTGAATCGAAATAACGAGTGTAAGCCCATAAGGCAATAAAACCGCCAATCAATGCCACCAACAATGTAAACAATCCTTTTTTCAAATTTTTCATCTCTTTTTACCTTTTGTTGTTAGAAATTTCTGACTTTTTTATTTTGAATTTTAAAGATAACGCATAAGACTAATATCTGTTTTGTCATTTGTATTTCATTTTATTTGTTTAACAGTTTTTAACGAAATATTAAACACAGCAGAAAATACTCAAAAAGAACTAAATCTAAAGAAAACTAGTATATTCTTTTTCTACAACCGGCAATGAAACACAGTTGATTTAAGCTCTTTTCTGGTTATATTTACAACCCTAAAAAAGCTGATAATGCGTTTAAAGTTTTCGAGGAAGTTGGCAATCCCCTCAAATATATCTACTTATTTAAGTCGCACTCTGATCATTATTACTGTTATAACTACAATAGTAATTGGAGGTGTTTTAATTTTTCAGCAAAATTTATACTTCAATCGGATAAGCAAACAAGTAAGCAGAGAATATACTCAAAATCAAAAGAGCTATATTCAGGAAATTGTAAATAACGAACTGGAATACATTCGGATTCAGAATGAATATTTCAAAAATGAAATTTCAGAAAAAATAAAACACAACGTCAATCAAGCCTTTTATACTGCACAAAATATCTATCAGAAATTTGCCGGAACTAAATCTGATGAAGAAATTAAAGCACTAATTATCACAACAATATCTTCACTTAAATTTGATTTGGAGTACGAGGAGGTTTTTATCTCAACATTAGATGGCGTAGGCGTTTTTTACCCCAGGAAACCCGATTTTGCAGGAAAATCAATGACTCAGTTTAAAGATGCCAATGGGCTAGCTGTTGTTCAAAAAGAAATTAACCTTCTCCAAAGACAGGATGAAGGATTTCTGGATTACGATTTACTTCTCAACTCAGAAACAGATCTTTCGCCAAATAAGAAAATAACTTATGTGAAAAAATTTGGCCATTTCAACTGGTATTTTGGGTCGAAACAGTATGTAGATGACTACTTCCCTAAATTCAAAGACGAAATCGCAAAAAAAATCAGCTCAATTCGTTTTAAACACGGTGGTTACGTGTTTATGAACAATGCCAACGGCAAGCCGATTGTAATGGATGGAGCAATTTATAAAGGCAATTTAAATTTATTAACTGACAGTAAAGACCCACGGCATCAGATATTTAAGGAAGAACTGGATGTTGTAGCCAATAATCCAAACGGTGGCTTCTTTATATATAAATGGAACAAAATAAACGAAACGACACCTGCGGAAAAATGCTCGTTTGCGAAACTGTTTAAAGAGTATAACTGGATAATTGGTGCAGGTTTTTACCTGGATGAGATTGATCAGACTGTTGCTGAGCGACAACAAATGTTACGCAACGACCAGCAGAAAAATATTATCATTATACTTGTTATTCTAGCATTTCTGCTATTCATTGAAGCTTTAATTATTTATCGCTTTAACTTCAGATATAAATCGGATTTCGAGCGCTTTTTTAATTTCTTCTTCTCACTCCAAACAAGTTTTGAACAGTTAAAAACTTCGGATTTGTTTTTCGACGAATTCAAGCAAGCTGCTGATGAGGCAAACAAAATGGTTCTCTCGCGAAAAGAAATCGAAGACAAATTGGTCGAAGAACAAAAAAGGGCAACTGAGTCTGATCGATTAAAATCAGCTTTCTTAGCAAATATGTCACATGAGATCCGAACGCCAATGAATGCCATCGTTGGTTTCTCGGAACTGCTTCTGGATGAAAGTCATGTTGAGGAAGACCGGAAATTATTTATTAAGCTGATACAGAAAAATGGAGAGATTTTACTAAATCTGATAAATGACATTATTGACATCTCTAAAATTGAGGCGAATCTTCTGATTATTAGAAAGAAGAGTATTCATTTGAATAAATTTCTGAATGAAATCGCATACCATTATACCGAAACCTTATCCACAAAAACCGATAAAAATCTCGCGTTTAACGTTGTTTCGAACATAACGGAAGATACTATTTTGTCAAGCGACGAAATAAGGTTACGGCAAGTGCTCGATAATTTAATTGGGAATGCTATAAAGTTCACAAATACCGGGTCAGTCACATTGGAAGTCACCGAAAAAGACAAGTTTATTCATTTCATGGTAATTGACACTGGCATTGGCATTCCACAAGACGAACAAAGCACAATCTTTGGTAGATTCATGCAGGTAGAACATAGCCACAACGTAAATTATGGCGGTACCGGACTTGGTTTGGCAATTTCAAAAAATCTGATTGATCTGTTGGGAGGAAATCTTCAGGTAAAATCAGAAGTTGGAAAAGGTTCTACATTCTTTTTTAAACTTCAGATCGATTAACGCTTTGGTACATCATACCACTTATTTACAGTTTCTTCCGGCTGGTAGTTTTTGATGTAGTTCATTGCTTCTTTGGAATTGTGCGCCACAAAATAAAGCCTGCGGTAACTTTCTTTGGCAAATTTTTCGTCATACGACTTTTCGAACTGGCGAAAAAGATCGTCGTAAAAGCCATTCGTATTGATAAAAACCACTGCCTTATTGTGATAACTTAATTGTTTGAGCGTAATCACTTCCAGAATTTCTTCAAGCGTTCCAAAACCGCCAGCTAAAGCAATAAACGCATCCGACAACTCTCTCATTTTAAATTTGCGTTCCATCATATCTCCTGAAACGATTATCTCGTGAGCATGAGCCGACGCGAGATTAAAATCGTGCAATTTCTGCGGAATTACTCCAATTGTTTTAGCCCCGTTCACGCGCGCCTCGCGGGTCACAGTGTCCATTAAACCAACATTCGATCCGCCATTAATCAAACAGAAATTTTCCTGAGCAATTAACTTTGCAAGTGCTATAGCTTCCTGAAAATAAACATCTGCAATGGCGTTGCTTGAAGATGAAAAAACACAAATATTCATGATTTACGATATAACGATTAAAAAAAATTTACGATTTACAATTCAGGCAAAATAGCACAAAATCGTAAATCGTAAACAAATAAATTAACTGCCCCTTAGGCGTCTATATTGGCATAAACTGCGTGATCTTCAATAAACTGGCGACGCGGTGGAACCTCATCACCCATCAGCATACTGAAAATATGATCGGCTTCAGCAGCATTTTCGATGGTCACCTGGCGCAATGTTCTCGACTCCGGATTCATTGTTGTTGTCCACAATTGCTCCGCGTTCATTTCACCAAGACCTTTGTAGCGTTGTACGTGAATTCCAGATTCTTTCCCTTCGCCCCACTCATCTATCAAGCGTAACCGTTGTTGTTCGGTCCAGCAATATTCTTCGCGTTTCCCCTTTCTGACAAGGTAAAGCGGCGGAGTTGCAATGTAAACGTGACCGCGCTGAATCAATTCCTGCATGAAGCGGAAAAAGAAAGTCATAATCAGAGTAGCAATGTGGCTACCGTCAACGTCCGCGTCGGTCATGATTACTACCTTGTGGTAGCGAAGTTTATCGAGATTCAATGCTTTTGAGTCATCGTCGGTTCCAATGGTGATTCCGAGTGCGGTGTATATATTCTTAATTTCTTCGCTTTCCAGAACTTTGTGAATCATTGCTTTCTCAACATTCAGGATTTTACCGCGCAACGGCAAAATAGCCTGAAAGCGACGATCGCGACCTTGTTTGGCTGTACCACCTGCCGAATCTCCCTCTACAAGAAAAAGTTCGCATTGTACTGCATCTTTTTCGGCACAGTCGGCTAATTTACCAGGTAATCCAGCTCCTGAAAGTACATTTTTACGTTGTACCAGTTCGCGGGCTTTACGTGCAGCATGACGCGCCTGAGCCGCCAAAATCACTTTGTTTACAATAGCACGGGCCGAACGTGGATTTTCTTCCAGGTAATTAGCCAGCATTTCGCTGACAGCCTGATCAACCGGTAAGCTAATTTCGGAGTTGCCAAGTTTAGTTTTGGTCTGCCCTTCAAACTGAGGCTCAGCAACTTTAACCGAAATAACGGCAGTCAATCCTTCGCGAAAGTCGTCGCCATTGATTTCGAACTTCATATTTTTCAGCATTCCGCTGGTTTCTGCGTACGTTTTCAGTGTACGTGTCAATCCTCTACGGAAGCCTGTTAAGTGCGTACCTCCTTCAATGGTGTTGATATTGTTCACGTAAGAGTGAATATTCTCGGTAAATGATGTATTGTAGTGCAATGCTATTTCCACCGGAACGCCAGCTTTTTCAGAAGAAATATGTATAGTTTCTTCGATTAAGCGTTCGCGTACATTATCAAGGTATTCGACAAATTCTTTCAAGCCTTCTTTCGAATAAAAACTATCATGTTTGTATTCTCCGGTTGGAAGAACTACACGTTTATCAGTAATATTCAGTTTTAATCCTGCATTCAGGAAAGCCAACTCGCGCAGGCGGGCCGAAAGAATTTCATATTTGTAATCGGTTACAAGAAAAATCGAGCTGTCCGGTTTAAATGAAACTGTTGTTCCGGTGCGATCTGTTTCGCCAATGATACGGACATCGTACAACGGCTTTCCGCAAGAATATTCCTGCTCCCAAATGCTGCCTTCGCGATATACTTTTACGTTACACATTGTTGATAACGCGTTAACGCACGATACGCCCACCCCGTGCAAACCTCCGGAAACTTTGTAGCTGTCTTTATCGAATTTACCTCCGGCATGCAAAACAGTCATTACAATTTCGAGCGCCGATTTATTTTCCTTCGAGTTAATACCTGTTGGAATACCACGGCCATCGTCAACTACGGTAATGGAATTATCTTCGTTGATGAACACATCAATATTCGTACAATATCCGGCAAGGGCTTCGTCAATAGAGTTGTCAACAACCTCATAAACCAAGTGGTGCAAACCTTTTTCGTTTACGTCGCCAATATACATTGCCGGACGCTTCCGTACAGCCTCTAATCCTTCAAGTATCTGAATACTATCCGCATCATAATGTCCGTTTTCATTTTCGTTTCCCAGATTCTGGATTTCATCTAATTCGCTCATTGATCTGACTATTTTAACCTCCATTACACCACCCTGTCAACCCGCTTTACAGGTTGAAAACTTTTGCAGAAAAATCACTCTTTCTCCCTATTTTTTGAAGAATCTTTAATGTGGGTGAGAATAGAAATTTGATTTTCAATAAATTCTTCAATACTGATTTTCAACTGAAAAATCGTTCGCAAATATAGTAAAAAACTCGTAGCAGCGAAGACTCAAAAAGTTCATAAATTGTTAAACTTTCCAACAATTTATGAACTTTTTGTCTTCTGATTTTCAGCCACTTATTTATTGCAAGATTTTTTTGTCCGTTTTTTTAAAACTTGTAGCTTATACCAGCAAGCCAGTTAAAATTTTTGGTGGTATATCCCAACCATTGCTCGTACCGCTGAAATCCGAGGTTATTCAGTTTGCAGAAAAAATTCAGGTTTTTCGAAAAGTAGTACTCTGCACCAAAATTCAAATCAATGATGGGGTCCATTGATATTTCTTGAGCAACAGGGGATGCCAATGAAAAAGTCGAGGAATAATCATTTATAAGCGCAGTTCGTTTTCCAACCAGAAAAATATCAGCAGTGAACTTAAATTTCTCGTTTGGCTTATAGATTCCAGATAACGTTGCCTCGAAATTTGGCATATTCCAAGGTTTTTCGATTGTTTTTAACTTGTACGAATAATAATTGCCTAAAAGATGGATGGAAAATTCATCAGAAACAGAATGCAATACCTCACCAGATAACTTCAAAATATTTACATCGTCGTAAGTCCAATAGAAAGTATTGTTAAGAATGGTAGACAGAGGAGTCGTGGTTTGGTCGTGAAAACTTCTGATTTCATAAAAATGCTGATCCTTCACAACCGAATAGGTAGCCGAAGCAACGTAATTGGTTTTAGGCGTAAACTTTCCTTTGAAGCCGCCTGACAAAACGTATTGATAGTTTGTATTGGCCAAATCGTGATATGGATTGACATACGGATTTTCGGCAGCAACGGCCGAATAAGTATTTTGTTTCACATAGCCATCGGCTGTGGCAAATAAAGTCAGTACTTCAGGAACCGGCGACCATTCTGCATTTACTTTTGGCGAAAGATAAAATTTTGCATCTGTCTTGCTTTCAAGCACAGCGGTAGCATTCAATCCTATTTGCAGGCTGGCCACATCAGCCGCCCATTTCACCGACGGATTTGCCCTCAAAAGCTGCTGCGTAACCTTCCCGTATGTACTTGTTAACCGGCTTATTATACTGTCGGCCCGGTAAACCGAAAATGAAGCATCGAGCAAGCCCAACATTTTATCGAACTTTTTGGCAAAATTTCCGGAGGCAACAAACTCATGCTCAGTTTGCCCCGTTTTACTGGCAAAATAATGATATTGCGCTTTGACGTCGTAATTCATTCCTGAAGAAAGCGGTGCCTCACTTTTCAAACGAATCGACGCCGTTCCCTTGGCAAAATACTGCTTCTGGCCATACCAGGGAATCATTTGCTGCTTTTCCTCATCGCTGAGCAAATCGCTCGCGTAACCGTAATAAGTTACAGCGTGCCGGTCAAATCCCAATCGGGCAGTCAAAGTAGATTTGCGCATATAACGTTCGAGAAATAGATCCCCTAAGTTCAACGACTCGGGAGCTTTCACAACATCTTCATTCAGAAGTTTAATATCGCCCGACGACGAAAGATGCTTAAAATGCAAACCGAAGCTCGATTTTTTATCGGGCCGGGCATTGAAAAACAGCTCTCCATAAGGCGTCTCATAATTACCCATTCCCAGATTCAATAATCCATTCCCAAGTTCGGCCTTTGGCTCGCCTACCATTTTTGCCGCGGCAACCGGAGTTGGATCAAATGTCGTAAAAACCGGTTTGCTGAAAATTGAATAATCGAAGGTTGGCGGCTCTGCCGGTTCAGTTTTTATTTGTGGTATATCGTTTATTTTCTGGAATTCCTGAATTGTAGGCTGATACGCCTTTACAACCTCTACTTCCTTCTTTAACTTCGTGGTATCTTGCTGCGCCATGCCGGCAAAAGATGCCAGCGACACCAGAATTACAGTTGCAATTGCTTTATATTGTGTATTCATCTTTAGTCAGTTTTACTATTTTTTACCTCCTGATATATTGATTTCCAGCGGCTTGTTTTGATTTTTGGTCTGAGTAGCTTCCCTGGCTTCGATTTGCTGAAGTTTTTGCCGGGTCATTTCCAAAATTCCATCTTCTTTATCCGGATAATTCTCTTCCACACTTTTCAATGTATGCTTGGCCTGAAATTCGTCGCCATTTTTCAGGTAAATATCCGAAAGCAGCAAGAAACTTTTGGCCAGCCAGAATTGGTGCGGCGAATTTTTGTCGATAAAATCCATGATTTCTTTCTCCGACTCTTTGAACTTTTGCCGATCGAACAATATTTGCGCAACCAGGAATTTGGCTTCAGCACCTTCGGCCGAATTGGTATCAGCCGAAAGCTTTGTCAGTAGCGGGAAAGCTTTGTCTGCACTTCCGGTATTGTAGTATGAAATAGCTAGTTTATAGTTAGTTTCACGTTTCAAAATATCCGAAACTTTATCCATGGCCAGAATCTTTGTTGCTGCATCGATACATGCCGGGTAGTTTGCCAGTTTAAACTGGCAACGCATCATTCCGGTCAATGCGTCGGGCAAACTCTTTCCCGAAGTTGACAATTTTTCCAGACGTTCAAAATACACCAGCGATTGCTTGTAGTTTTCTTCGTTGTAATATAACCCGGCAGCTTTCAGCAAAGCAGGCTCTGTAAAATCGTTGTCTGGCTGGGCGATTACTTTTTCAAATTCAGCAAGTGCCTTGTCAAACTCGCCATCGTTGTATTGCAATTGCCCGAGGTAAAAATGGGAGTTCAATGCGAAACTGCCGTTCGGGAATTGTGTTAAATATTTTTCGAACTGGGCCCGTGCCTTTTTATCATTGGCCATGTACAACTTTTCTGCCGACTGGTACGAAAGCGAATCCTGTTCGTTTACCGAAATCTGCGCTCCTGTTCCTAACTTATTGGCGTAGGCAAAATAAGAGTCAACATCATTCATTTCAACATAGCTGTTTTTCATTCCTGACAAGGCCGCCTGCGTTTCAGGAGTGTTTGGCGAGCGGTCGACCACCTGTTTGTAATAATCAACCGAACCCTTGAAATCGTTCGAATTGTACGAAACCAAACCCAACTGAACCAGCGCTTTATTCACCAGATTACTCTGCGGATACTTGCTAATCAGATTCTTATAATTGCTAATTGCCATTTGTGGCTGATTAATTCGTTCGTAGGTACGGCCAAGCTCGTAAAGCGCATCGTCATGGTACGACGAATTCGGATAATTCTGAATCAAACCGTTCAATGCTGTAATTTTCCCTTGCATATCGCGCTGCAATCCCATGCAAAAAGCTTTCTGAAAAAGTGAGTAATCGGCATCGTACACATTCATCTTCAATGCCTTGTCGTATGCCGAGATGGCTTGTGGATAATCGCGGTTCAGGAAATTGCAGTCGCCTAGCCTGTTATAAGCGTCAGCAACTTTTTCGCTGCGTGGATCGTCATCCACATTCAAATATTTTCTGAAATAATCTGAAGCGCTGCTGTAGTCTTTCACCTGAAAATAAGCATACGCCAAATTATAATGTGCTGTTTTGTATTCCTGAAGTGCAAAAACCCCACCCGATTTCAGGAAAGAACTATAAAATGAGATCGATTTATTGAAATCAGCGGTTCGGTAAAGCGCTTCGGCCTTCCAGAACAAAGCCAGTGCATGATAATTTTTATTGTAGTCGCCTGCATCGAGCGATTTGTCGAAGTTCTCGATGGCCCCGCGATAGTCAAGGTTATTAAAGCATTCCAGCGCCCGGTAGTATGCCACCCGTTGGTAAGCTTTTTTCACCGATTGGTTTTTCACCTTAATCTTTTCAATTGACGACATGGCCTCCCGATAATTGCTTGTACTCATATAAACTTTCACCAGGTAATCGTAAGCTGCGTCGTTTCGTTCCGAATTTGGGTACAGCGATATGTATTTATCAAAAGCATTAATGGTCTCGTTAAACGGCGAATACGACAATTCATAAGTGATTTTCGCATAATTGAACAAAGCATCTTCTTTTATTTTCGGATCGAAATCAAACTGCGAAGCCGCTTCAAAAGCCTGGCGGGCTTTATTTTTATCATTCGTAGCCACGTAACAACTTGCCAAGTGGTAATATGCATTTTGCGCAAGTTCGTCTTTTCCTTTCGATGCGATTTCGAGATAAGGTATTGCTTTGGCTTCCTTGCTTCCGAGGTAGTAACAATAGCCAAGCATGTAGTTTTCTTCCCGACCTTTGTTGTTTTTATCCGACAGATAAAACTCTAAAAATTGGATAGCGTTGTCGAATTCGCGCAAGTGAAAATAAGAATTACCCAACAATCGCGCCAATTCCGGCTGTTGATCGGCCGATACATGATTAATGACCGGAGCCGTATAATTAACCAACTCGCGATATTTGCCCTGTTTGTAATATATCTGACTGATGTAAAAAGGAATTACTTTCTCAAAAACCGGGTTCTTCTGCAACTTCACAAATTCCTTCAAGGCTGTTTCATAATTTCCATTCAGGTAATTGATGTGCCCCGAGTAATAACCAGCCGGCGCGGCATAAAGCGAATTGCCGTCCTTAATTTCAGCAAAATCAGTTAAAGCCGCGTCGTATTTTTCTTTCTCGAAATTGGCGTAACCACGCATGTAGTAAAAATGAGCAAGCTCTTCTTCCGATAAAGCTGTTTTATCAATATCTTCCATGGTTTTCACAACCGCCGGATATTTTTTCCGATCAAACTGGAAAACAGCTTCTTCAAACAAAGCCCTGTTTCTGAATGAACTTTCAGGATATTGCTTTAAATATTCGGCCACCTGCTCTTCGGCGTTGGCATTATCAAGCTTCAGGCTACACATTGCTTTATAAAACATAGCTTCGGCTCTCGTCGTAGTATTTGCCTCCGAAGCTGCGGCAATCTTCTCAAATTGGCTCATTGCCGATATATAGTTGCCTGCCACATACAGTTCTTTAGCTTTCTGAATTTCCTGATTAACCGATTGATAGTAGATTGTATTCTGTGCCTTCAAACAAGGCGATATTAAAAGCAAAATCAACAATGGGAAAAACGACCGGAATATCTTGATATACATGATGGATGTTTTTTTCGTTAATATGCAATACATAAATTGTACCACTACGAGCAACAGACAAAGTTAACAGTTAATAGTTGCCTGCTAAAATAAACTTTCAGAATAAAGCATTGTGTTTATACTCAAGTTCATTCACAAACAAAAACTGATATTCGTGCTTTATTAGTATTTCGATGAACAAAAAAAATTAGTTTTGCATACATCTCAATTGCGGTAATTATGTCAGATTTAAATATTGTTGAACTTAAACACGCCGATATCTTTCAGGGCGATCACCTGGTTCTCTCCGATATTTCGCTGGAAGTTAAATCGGGCGAGTTTATCTATTTGATTGGTAAAGTCGGCACCGGAAAAACAAGCCTGATTAAAACGTTAAACGCCGAGCTTCCGCTTGAAAACGGACAAGGCGAAGTTGCCGGATTTAACCTGGCAGAACTGAAACACAGCGATGTTCCTTTTTTACGGCGAAAACTCGGTGTTGTATTCCAGGATTTTAGATTGCTCGGCGACCGCTCGGTGTACGAAAACCTGGCTTTTGTTCTGAAAGCTACAGACTGGAAAGATGATATTTTAATTGACGACCGGGTGAAAGAAGTTGTAAAAATGGTTGGCGTGGAACAAAAGGTAAATTCGATGCCCCACCAACTTTCGGGCGGCGAACAGCAACGTGTTGCTATTGCCCGTGCACTGCTCAATAATCCTGAAATTATTTTGGCCGACGAACCAACCGGAAACCTCGACCCGTTGACTTCGATCGAAATTATGCAGATTTTCAAAAACCTGAATCAGGAGGGAAAAACAATTATTGTTGCCACGCACGATTACCCCACAATCCGAAAATTTCCGGCCAGAATTATAACGGTTGACGATCAGAAAATTTTCGAAACCGAAATTAAAAGAGACAATCAGGAGTAAAACCTATGCAAAAAGTTCTTTCGTTTCTCCAGCAAATCAGAGACAACAATAACAAGGCCTGGTTCGACGAACACAAGGCCGAATACCAGCAAGCCAAGCTTGTTTTTACTGAATTTGTGGACAAGCTAATTGCTGGCATTGCTGAATTCGATGATTCGGTAAAAGACCTTACCCCCAAAGACTGTATGTACCGCTTTAACCGCGACACGCGCTTTTCTCCGAATAAAATGCCATACAAAACTCACTTCGGCGCGTTTGTTTGCCCGAAAGGTAAAAACTCAGGATACTCCGGATATTATTTTCACATTGAGCCTTCCGGAAGTGGCTATTTGGGCGGACATCAACTTGATACTGGTGTTTATTGTCCGGAGCCAAATGTTTTGAAAAGCATTAGGGAGGAGATCTATTTTAATGGAGAAACTTTCGATTCTGCTGTTCGTTTGGCTGGCGATTTCGCATTGGAAGATAGTCAGGCGCTAAAAAAAGTGCCAAGGGGTTATCCCGCCGATTTTAAGTATGCTGATTACCTGAAACTTAAAAGTCCGTGCCTTTGCAAACACCTGGACGATGATTTCATTTTAAGCGAGAATTTATTGAAAAATACAATTGACGCATTCAAGCTGACATTTGAATTCAATTCTTTTCTGAATAAGGCAATAGAACTTGCGAAGGAATAAAGCTTCGTTCAATACTGGTTCGCCGGTAAAGTAATTGTAACCTCAGTTCCCTCATCTTTTTTGCTTTTTATGCTGATGTGTCCATGATTCGCGTCTATAAAATCTTTGCAAATCGCCATACCCAAACCACTGCCTTTCTCTCCCGAAGTTCCTGGCACGGTTTTTCTTTCTTTTTTTGTAAATAGATTTTCCAAAACCTCTTCGCTCATTCCGGTTCCATTGTCCGAAACCGTCACCCGAACCTGCTTCTCCTCGCTTTTACCCGTAATCCAAATAGTTCCTCCTGATTGAGTAAATTTCAATGCATTCGAAACTAAGTTCCTGATAACAGTATCTACCATTCGTGAATCAGCGGTGCATTGCAATTCAGGATTTTGCTCGTAAACGATTGAAATACCTTTCATTGTTGCTATTTGCTGCATGAATTCGATGTTATCGCGAATGACTTTGTCTAAATCAAACGCCTGAACTTTGGGGCGAAGGTCTTCCAATTGATTCTTTGACCAAACCAGCAAATTCTGCAATAAATGATAGGTGGAAGTGCTTAATTTTTCTGCTTCAAGAGCCAACTGCTTCTTCTCTGCCACATCAATCTGCTCGTCGTGATTAGCCATATTGAGCATTGCATTTATCATTCCTACCGGTCCGCTCAAATCGTGCGAAATAATCGAGTAAAACTTCCGCTGATCTTCTACTTTCTGCTCAATCTGTTCAGCAATTTTTACTGAAATAAGCAAAAGAAAAGCGAACATGAGCAAGGCTTGAGAAACATTGGTCAGCAGGTAAAATAACAGATTTGCAAACAGAGGTGTATGGGCTTCCTCGGGCCTCAAAATAGCAATTGCCACTATTCGAAACAAAGATGTTGCTGCCGATATGCTGAAAACCACCGAGCAAAGAATAAACGCCAGCCGATATCTTCCCTTGGCGTGCTTTAACAACTCGGCTACAACAACAAGGGTTCCAATCAAGCAAACGAATGAAAAAGAAATCATTCGCCATTGAGCCAAGGGCACTATTAAATAAAAAAAATGGCTGACAATGATTTCTGTAGCAACCAACCCATAAAAGCACCGAAAATTGATCTTCTTCCCAACAAACAGCTGAATTCCGGCTAAATAAAAGGCAACCGCCAAGACCGTAAATACTGGTGCAGCAACAAAGGCCACATAACCGGAAACCGATGGATAACCTGCAAAGAGAAGAGCCCCCAATACTGCGGAAAAACTACCCAATGCCCAGTGAAAAGGCCCTTTAATCGCTGGAGTTACTTTACTAAAAAGCAACATTAAAAAACCAAAAAGTAGAGAAATTGCTCCAATCAGGTATAAGAGCGTGTATAAATCGATAGGCTTCATTGCTACGGTTGATTTCCCCTAATTTATGAAAAAAA
>DAOPZV010000077.1:0-17042 GCA_035353575.1 Prolixibacteraceae bacterium
ACATGAAATGAGAAAACGGATTGTTCATATTGCTTTGGTTTTGATTTCGCTGCTTTCCGGGTCAGCTCAGCTGGCGCGCGCACAGGAGTTCCCGTGGACTTTGCAGTACCTTACCAATATGAGCACAATAAATCCGGCTTACGTTGGAATGTATGATATATCTGGGTTTATGCTTTCAACCAGAAAGGACTATGTTTCAATCAATGGGGCGAATATGTATCAGCAGTTTTCGTACAGAACGCCTATCCGCGACAGCGAAAGCGGCATTGGGTTTAACCTGATTAAGAGAAATGTGGGATTTGAAAAGCAGCTGTTCCTGACATTCGATTATTCATATCAGGTTAGGCTCGATATGTACAATTACCTTCGGTTCGGATTTAAAGGCGGTGTGGTAAACTATGCCAATAACCTTACTGATTACCATTTGTACCCGGATGGAATTCCAGATTCTCAGTTTATGTCGGACGTAACCAATTATTTCATGACTGTTTTCGGGGTGGGAGCCATTGTTTTTAACGACAACTATTACGTTGGGTTGTCGGTGCCCCAGTTCATTAACAACACATTCTCGGTAAACCGAACGGGATTTTCGTCGCTTCAGGAATTTAAAACAGCCTATTTGTCGGGCGGATTCGTTTTAAGGCTGCCAATGAGTGTTCAGTTGAGGCCGAATGCACTTTTGATTGGATCACTTGGGAAGTCGGTTTCGTTCGATTTGGGCGCAGTTGTTTATTTACCCAATAACCTTAACTTAGGAATAAATGCAAGGAGCACCGGAGCTTTTTGTCTATCGGGGCAATATGTTTTTCCGAACAATGTAAAAATAGGGTTTGCAGCCGATTATGCACTCTTCCAGGATATAAAGAAGTTCCAGATTGGTACTTATGAAATTACGGTAGGTTACGAGTTTAACATCTATCGTAAAGGCGGAGGACGACCAAATTACTTCTAGAAGAAGGCATAAAAAATCCCGGCAAATACAGATTGCCGGGATTTTTATGTATTTCTTCTTTAATTTCCGAGTTCAGAAAAGAACTTAATTCGCATCAGTCGAATGTCATTTTCAGAATAATCGTCTTCGCCAAGTTCTTTTAATGCCGATTCAATGCTATCATCTTCAGCTTCCCTGAAATATTCAAAAATCTCTTCCTGATGATCTTCGTCCAGAATTTCGTCAAGGTAATAATCGATGTTGATTTTAGTCCCTGAATTGACAATTGTGTCGATTTCTGAAATCAAATCTTTCATCTCAATACCATTTGCATCGGCAATATCATCAAGCGACAGTTTTCGATCGATGCCCTGGATGATCGCTATTTTCGTTTTCGATTTATTTGCAACGGTTTTAACCACCATGTCAACCGGCCGATCTATTTCGTTTTCCTCGACATAGTTTTTGATCAGTTCGACGAATTCTTTTCCGTATCGTTTTGCTTTCCCCTCGCCGACACCCTGAATGTTTTTCAGCTCGTCAATTGTAATCGGGTACTGCAAGGCCATATCTGCCAGCGATGGGTCCTGAAAAATAACAAACGGTGGAAGATTCAGCTTCTTTGATATGTTTTTTCGAAGATCTTTCAGCATTGAAAACAACTCAGGATCACCGGCTCCACTAGCCTGTCCGGCAGCAGCACTTGCTTCTTCTTCAGCAATGGCGTCATAGTCGTGGTTGCGAACCAGCATGAAATCGTATGGATTTTCAAGGAAATCATATCCCTGTTTGGTCATTTTCAGCAAACCATAGTTTTCAATGTCTTTGCTGATCAATCCTGCGATCATACTCTGCCGAAATACTGCGGCCCAGAATTTTTCGCCATGATCGCTTCCCGAATTGAATGACTCCAGCTCGTAGTGCCGGAATGATTTTACCGCAGCCGTCATTTTGCCGGTTAAGACATCAGCCAGGTGTTCAGCCTTATATTTTTCCTTAACCTCAACAATTGCCTGAAGCGCGCGGCAAATTTCGTCTTTTGCTTCAATTTGTTCTTTCGGACTAAGGCAGTTGTCGCAATTTCCGCAAGGTTCGTCGAGCTTTTCACCAAAATAGTTCAGGAGCAAAATTCTGCGGCAAATTGCAGTTTCGGCATACGACGCGGTATCGAGTAAAAGCTGGCGACCAATTTCCTGCTCGGCAACTGGCTTGCCCTGCATAAATTTTTCAAGTTTCTGGATGTCTTTGGGCGAATAAAGTGTAATACATTTTCCTTCGCCGCCGTCGCGCCCGGCACGCCCGGTTTCCTGGTAGTAGCCTTCAAGGCTCTTTGGTATATCGTAATGGATAACAAAGCGTACATCCGGTTTGTCAATTCCCATCCCAAAAGCGATTGTAGCCACAATTACATCAACTTCTTCCATCAGAAATTTGTCCTGATTGGCTGATCTGGTGGCCGAATCCATTCCTGCGTGATAAGGCAAGGCTTTAATTCCATTCACCACCAGAATATCGGCAAGCTCCTCAACTTTTTTTCGGCTGAGACAATATATAATGCCAGATTTTCCTGAATTTTCTTTAATAAATTTAATGATCTGGTTTTCGGGCTTTGATTTCGGTTTTACCTCGTAATACAGGTTTGGGCGATTGAACGAGGCCTTGAAAACCTTGGCGTTTTGCATGCCCAGTGTTTTCTGAATATCGTGCTGTACTTTGGCTGTGGCAGTTGCTGTTAATGCGATAATTGGAGCAACCCCTATTTCAGAAACAATTGGCCTGATTCGGCGATATTCCGGCCTGAAATCGTGTCCCCATTCCGAGATACAGTGCGCTTCGTCGATGGCGTAGAACGATATTTTTACATTTTTCAGAAAATCGATGTTGTCCTCTTTTGTGAGGCTTTCAGGAGCAACATATAAAAGTTTGGTTTTTCCGATGGTTACATCGTCACGCACTTTTTGTGCAGCAGCTTTGGTAAGCGACGAATTCAGAAAATGGGCAATGCCATCTTCTGTTCCGAAACTTCTGATCGAATCAACCTGATTTTTCATCAATGCAATCAATGGCGAAATTACAATCGCAGTTCCCTCCATTATGAGCGCCGGTAATTGATAGCACAATGATTTTCCTCCACCCGTTGGCATTAATACAAATGTATCATTGCCGTCCAACACACTTTTGATTACTTCTTCCTGCTGGCCTTTAAAGCGATCAAAACCAAAATGCTGCTGAAGAAGATCAGTTAATTTATAATCAGTATTCATAAAACAGTTATCTACCCGATCAAAAAAATTAATTGTTTTTTTATTTACCATCCGAAGGTATATAAAATATCAATTGGAAATCAATCTCGAGTAATGAAAATGAATAGTTTTGGAAAGCATTTAAGTAAAATTAAGAAGTGGCTTTCCGGTTCGATTAGGAATATAAATTATATTTGTGCGAACTTTTTTTGACCAACAAAACCCAAATTCATACTTGAGATTATGCCAGAAGAATCATTTACGGAAGAACAATCGACAAAGAAAAAGAAGGGCAGCGAAACGGGCGAGATGTCGTTTCTTGATCATTTGGAGGCACTCCGGTGGCACATCATTCGGTCAGTTGTTGCAATTGTTATTTTTGCATCACTTGCCTATGTATTCAGTGATTTCATTTGGAATTCAATTTTGCTTCCACCCAAAAGTCCTGATTTTTGGACTAGCCGTATGATAATTAAACTCACTGGCCTTTTCGGAATGCATTCTGATGGCTTAAATACGAAGCCACTTCAGCTGATTAACTTTGATATGGCCGGGCAGTTCAATGTCGATGTTTGGACCGCAATTGTTGCAGGTTTTATAATTGCTTCACCTTATGTCGTTTATCAGTTTTGGAGTTTTATTAAGCCAGCTTTATACGAAAATGAACGGCGATACGCATCAGGAGCAGTATTGATTATGACAAGCCTTTTTTTAATTGGAGATTTATTTGGTTATTACCTGATTGCTCCATTTTCAATCGATTGGCTTGCAGGGTATAGCATCAGCGACCAGGTGATCAACCAGATCAATATTCATTCCTATATCAGCATGATTACCTCGATTGTTCTTTCGGGTGGAATTGCTTTTGAATTACCTGTTGTAGTCTATTTCCTCAGCAAAGTTGGTTTGCTAACCCCGAGGTTTCTTAAGAAATACAGAAGGCATTCCTATGTTGTTTTGTTGATTATTGCTGCAATTATTACGCCTCCGGATGTACTTAGCCAGACGATTGTGAGTATTCCGCTGATTCTTCTTTACGAAGTCAGTATCTTTATTTCGGCTAGGGTTGATAAAGCCAACAAACGCAGACTGGAAGAAATTTAACAAGCATTTATTTTGAAGATGAAGCTTAGAGCCGAAAATATTGTCAAGAAATATAAAAAACGTACCGTTGTAAAAGGGGTGTCGTTTGAAGTGAACCAGGGCGAAATTGTTGGTTTGCTCGGGCCTAATGGTGCCGGAAAGACAACTTCGTTCTATATGATTGTTGGGTTGATAAAACCATTTTCAGGCAGGATATTTCTCGATAGCGAAGAGATTACCATGATTCCCGTTTATAAAAGGGCGCAAAAAGGAATCGGCTATCTTGCCCAGGAGGCTTCGGTTTTCAGGCAAATGAGTGTTGAAGACAATATTTTGTCGGTGCTCGAAATGACCAAGTTCCCGAAGGCCTACCAGTTAGAAAAAGTTGAAACACTTCTTACCGAATTTGGTCTTCATCACATCAGGAAGAGCAAGGGGTTTCAGCTTTCGGGAGGAGAACGCCGAAGGACTGAAATTGCGCGGGCTTTGGCAATCGACCCCAAGTTTATATTGCTCGATGAACCTTTCGCAGGAGTTGACCCTATTGCAGTGGAAGACATTCAGTCAATCATCAAAAAACTGAAAGAAAAAAATATTGGAGTTTTGATTACCGACCACAATGTACACGAAACCCTCACGATCACAGACCGTTCGTATTTATTATACGAAGGCTCAATTATGAAAGCAGGCACAGCCGAGGAACTTGCTTCAGACGAGGAAGTTCGCCGTGTTTATCTTGGGCAGAATTTTGAACTCCGGTAAACTTTCCTGATTACTACAAAAGCATTAATAAAAGATTGCGGCTTGGTATTGTGTGTGTAAAAAAATTACCATACATTTGCACCGCATTTAGCGGGCGTGGCGAAATTGGTAGACGTGCCAGACTTAGGATCTGGTGCCTTGCGGCGTGGGGGTTCGAGTCCCTTCGCCCGCACAACAGAAAAGAATAACCGCCTTGCTTTACCTGAAAAGGATAAGCAAGCGGTTTTTGTTAATTTTAAGCAGTTGGTTTTGGAACCAGAGCTTTTCAGAAGTTCTTCTTCCGCCCTCATTTCCAGTAATTTTAAGTTTAGAATATGAAACGAACAGGTTGTATCGGGCGAACTAAGCGAAATTTGCTTTTCAAACCTGTGAGTTCCATGAACGGAAAATGTTAATCTCAATGTTGGATTCTAAGGAATTCCAACAGATATAATAACTAAAGCAGAATATACGAATGAATATTACAAGAGAAAACATCGACGAATTGAATGCAATTCTCACCGTTTCGATTGAGAAGAATGATTACGAAGCTAATGTTAGCGATGTTCTGAAGAACTATCGTAAGAAAGCAAATATGCCTGGATTCCGTCCGGGAATGGTTCCTGCCGGTTTAATTAAGAAGATGTACGGCAAAGCTGCTTTGGCTGATGAAGTGAATAAAATTCTTTCAAAAAGCCTTACAGACTATATCATGTCTGAAAATATGAATGTTTTGGGAGAACCACTTCCGAATGATGAAAAGCAACAACCAATTGACTGGGACAACCAGAGCGATTTTAGCTTTGTTTTCGATGTTGCAATGGCTCCTGAATTCGATGTTAAACTGGAAGATGTGGCTGCTTTGCCATATTACAATATTGTTGCCGACGAAGAAACCATCAATAAACAGGTTGACGCTTATGCCAGCCGTTTCGG
This sequence comes from Prolixibacteraceae bacterium, assembly GCA_035353575.1. Classification (GTDB taxonomy): domain Bacteria; phylum Bacteroidota; class Bacteroidia; order Bacteroidales; family Prolixibacteraceae; genus Aquipluma. The sequence goes on from DAOPZV010000077.1 coordinate 5,935, forward strand.
AGAAAATAAAGTTGTTGACTCGGTAGAAGAAAAAGATACTGTTCGCGGTACATTTGTTCAGCTTAATGACGATGGCAGCGAGCTTGAAGGCGGCATTGTTGCCGAAAAAGTAGTCATTGCTATTGATCTGATGAAAGACGAAGAAGTAAAAGCTTCATTCGTTGGAAAGAAAGCCGGAGATGTAGTAGTTTTTGATCCGGTTAAAACTTACGACAATCGTCACGAAGTTGGCCATTTGCTCAATATTTCTCACGAAGCTGCTGAAACCGTTTCGGGTAATTTCAGTTTCGCTATTATCGAGGTGCTTCGTTTCGAAAAAGCTGAACTGAATCAGGATTTATTTTCAAAGGTATATGGAGAAGATTCGGGTATTGCTACGATTGAAGATTTTACTGCTAAAGTGAAAGCTGAGATCGAAGAAAATTTCAGTTATTCAAGCAACTATAAATTTGCATTGGATAGCCGCGATGCTTTGTTGAAGGCTGTTCCTTTTGATCTTCCTCAGGCTTTCCTGAAAAGATGGATCAAAGCAACCAATCCGAAAATGGATGAAGAACAGATTGAAGCTGATTTTGATAATTTTATGGTTGACCTGAAATGGCAGCTTATTAAAGACAAAATCGTAAAAGATAACGGCATCAAAATAACAGAAGACGATGTTCGCGGATTGGCAAAAGAAATGGCAGTAATGCAGTTCCGTCAATATGGCTTAAATAATGTTGGCGAAGAACACATTGAAAACTATGCCGATCATATGCTTAAAAATGAAGAAGAACGCCGCAAATTGGTAGCGCGCAAACACGAAGATGCGATTGTTGCTACAATTAAGGAAAAAGCCTCAATCGAATTGAAAGATATCAGTTTTGATGAGTTTAACAAAATGCTGGAGAATTAATTCATTAGCGATATAGCCATTGGCTTATTTTTATAACTTTGTGAAAATCGTTGTTCCATAGTGAATGCCAGATTTTCACAAAGTTTTTTTTTACAGGAGACCAATATTATGAGTAACGAAAGAGAATTTAATAAATACGCTACGAAGCACTTGGGTATCAGTAGTCTTACGATGCATCGTTATGATTCAATTTTCACGAACAGTTTAACACCTTATATCATTGAAGAACGTCAGCTGAACGTTGCATCAATGGACGTTTTCTCGAGGTTGATGATGGACCGGATTATATTCTTGGGGACACCAATCGACGACTACATTGCCAATATTGTTCAGGCACAATTGCTTTTCCTCGAGTCAGCCGATCCAAGCAAAGATATTCAGATCTATTTCAATACACCGGGAGGTTCGGTACATGCCGGTTTGGGAATTTATGATACGATGCAGATTATTTCTCCGGAAATTGCTACCATCTGTACCGGGATGGCTGCTTCAATGGGTGCAGTGCTTCTTACGGCCGGAACGCAAGGGAAACGCTCTGCGCTGAAACATTCCAGAGTGATGATTCATCAACCAATGGGAGGTGCATCGGGGCAGGCTTCAGATATTGAAATTACAGCTCGTGAAATCTCTAAGTTGAAGAAGGAACTTTACGATATTATAGCCATTCACAGTGGAAAAACATACGAACAGGTTGAAAAAGACGCTGATCGCGATTACTGGATGACCTCAACCGAGGCCAAAGAATATGGAATGATCGACGAAGTGTTGGTCAGGCATAAATAATTAATTGAAATCAAAAGATGAAATAGCCATAAGAGCATAAACTCATACAAACCGAAAATGTATAAATGGCTATTCCATGCGTTGGATTGTTCGATTAAAAGAAAATGCTAATACGCAGATTTTAAGGCGTTAAACAAAAATTTATACGGATGAAAATGGATAAGTGTTCGTTTTGCGGGCGTGAAAAGAAGGAAGTAAACCTGCTTATAGCCGGCATGGAGGGACATATTTGCGACAGTTGCGTTGAACAGGCCTATGCAATTGTTGAAGAGGAATTTAAAAAGGATAGTTCTTTTTCGACAAAGGAATTCAATGTAATGAAACCCAAGGAGATAAAGAGCTTTCTCGATCAATATGTAATCGGGCAGGAGCATGCTAAAAAAATTCTTTCTGTTGCGGTTTATAACCATTATAAGCGATTAAATCAACCTGTTTCGTCTGATGAAACCGAGATTGAAAAATCGAATATTGTTATGGTTGGCGAAACGGGAACTGGCAAAACCCTTTTGGCAAGAACCATTGCCAGAATGTTGCACGTGCCGTTTACCATTGTAGATGCCACTGTTTTAACCGAGGCCGGTTACGTTGGCGAAGACATTGAAAGTTTACTCACCCGTTTGCTTCAGGCGGCCGATTACAACGTGGAAGCTGCCGAGCGTGGAATAGTATTCATTGATGAGATTGATAAAATTGCGCGTAAAGGCGATAACCCTTCAATTACCCGTGACGTTTCCGGAGAAGGAGTTCAACAGGGATTATTAAAATTATTGGAAGGCTCCATTGTAAATGTTCCGCCACAGGGTGGAAGAAAACACCCTGAACAAAAAATGATCGCTGTAAATACGAAGAATATTCTTTTTATTTGCGGTGGTGCATTCGACGGAATTGATAAGAAAATTGCACAGCGTTTGAACACTAAAATAGTAGGTTACGGCGCTCAGAAGAAGGTGAATTCTATCGACCGCAATAACATGATTCAGTATATTTCGCCTCAGGATTTGAAATCGTTCGGGCTTATTCCTGAAATTATCGGTCGTATGCCGGTGCTTACTTACCTCGAACCACTTGACCGGGAAGCTTTGCGCAGCATTTTAACCGAGCCTAAAAATTCGCTGATTAAACAGTACATTAAGCTTTTTGAACTCGATCACATTGAACTGAGCTTTGACGAGGATGCACTTGAATTTATCGTGGATAAAGCCATCGAGTTTAAACTTGGGGCGCGCGGTTTGCGGTCTATTTGTGAAAATATCATGAACGACGCCATGTTCGATGCTCCATCTGAAAATGTGAATCAGATGCGAATAACCCTGGACTATGCCCAGGAGAAAATCGACGGAACAACAGCTGTTCGTTTAAAAGCAAGTTAATTCACATCGAAAATATTCTGAAATGCAATCATTTACTGGTTGCATTTTTTGTTTCAATTAAAACTTTAATATCCTGAAAATGGAAGAACTTCCTTTTGCAAAAGGCGATTTTGTTCGGATTGACGGCGTCAATGCTGTAGTGATTGCAACAGAAGAAGATGAAAACATTCCGCACGACCACATTGCTGTTTTCTTTGGATCGGAATTTACCAAACGCGAATCAGAAGGCGGAGAAGGGAACGCGAATCCCGTGGTCTGGGTTATACCAATAGATTTGTGCGAAGATGGTTTGGAGCCAGAGTTTCGCGACGCGTAACTATTCGTCTTCTCCAGTCCGATCTGATGGTAGCGATTTTGTTGTTTTAGCTCCTAATTTTCGAATATTTTCCGCGCGGCGAACAAGATTACCACTTCCGGAATAAAGCTTGTTTAAAGCCGAATCATACGTTTTTCGCGTGGTGTCAATGCTTCTGCCGATTGCCTCCATGTCGGTTACAAAGGCAACAAATTTATCGTACAATGCACCGCTCTGACGGGCAATTTCCTGGGCGTTTCGTGTCTGATTCTCCTGTTGCCAGATGGAGGCGATTGTTCGTAAAGTGGCCAACAGTGTTGATGGACTGACAATCACCACTTTATTTTCCCAGGCATAAGCAAATAAATCCTGATCTTCCTGAACGGCTACCGAGAACGACGACTCGATTGGGATAAATAGTAAAACAAAATCAGGCGTATTAAATGAAGGCGACTGCTGGTAGTGCTTTTCACTCAGTGTTTTGATATGTGTTTTTACGCTTTGCAAATGTTCTTTGGCAAATTGCGCCCGGTCTTGTTCGTTGTCGGCATTGACCATTCGCTCATAAGCTACCAGCGACACTTTCGAATCAATAATAATGTGTTTCTGGTCGGGCAAATGCACCACCACGTCAGGCTGAAAGCGCTGCCCGTGATCGTCGGTAAAGCTTTCTTGTTTCTTGTATTCGCGATCTTCAGTCAATCCCGAACGTTCGAGGATTCGCTCCAGAATCACTTCGCCCCAGTTTCCCTGTTTTTTTACATCGCCTTTCAAGGCTTTGGTCAGGTTGTGGGCTTCGTCGCTGATTTTTTGGTTAAGGTCGTGCAATTTTTTCAGTTCCGCTTTCAAATCGGTCTGGTCTTTCAGGCCTTTCTCGTAAGTGTCTTCCACTTTTTTCTCGAAAGTTTGAATCTTCTCCTTAAGCGGAGTCAGCAATTCCGAAATGTTTTTCTGATGTGTGGCAGAAAAGTCCAGTGTGTTTTGCTTCAATATTTTGGTGGCAATATTCTCGAATTCAACTGTGAATTTCTGCTGGAGTGTTTCTATTTCTTTTCGTTGCGAACTTAGTTTTTCCTGAAGGTTAGCGAAGTCGGCTTCGGCCCGCGCCAGTTGCTGAATTTGAATAGAGTTTTCTGATCGAAGTTCCTGGATTTGCTGATTCAGGTCTTCTTTTTCTTTTTGCAGCGATTGATTGCGGTCGGCAAACAACAAGTTTTCTCTTTCGAGTTCGAATTTCTTTTTTGCAAACCTTGGAGTTAAAACCAGGTATGTCAATAAGAAACCACAACCAAGACCAGCTAAAACAAACAAAATTTCCATGGCTCACAATTTTGATTAAAAATACCAAATTAATTCGCCACAGATTACCCATATAAACACAGATTTACAATCTTTGTGTCTTGGTGCCTTTATGGCAAAAAATAAGAATCGCAATGGATGTAAAAATTGAGCAAAGCTGGAAAATGCAGCTTCAGGAAGAGTTTGAGAAACCATATTTTAAGCAGTTGACTGAATTTGTGCGGTCTGAATATCAAACACAAAAGATTTTTCCGCCTGCAAAGCTTATTTTTAATGCCTTTGACCAATGCCCGTTCAATCAGCTAAAAGTTGTTATTCTCGGGCAGGATCCGTACCATGGGCCAGGGCAGGCGCACGGGCTTTGTTTTTCGGTGAACGATGGCGTTGATTTTCCGCCTAGTTTGCGCAATATCTTCAAAGAAATACACGACGATACCGGCGCTCCGATCCCGGCCAGCGGAAACCTTACGCGATGGGCACAACAAGGTGTTTTGCTACTCAACGCCACACTAACGGTCCGCGCTCATTTGGCCGGTTCGCACCAGAAAAAGGGGTGGGAGCAGTTTACCGATTCGGTTATCCGCCTGGTTTCCGACCGGCTGGATCATGTGGTTTTCATCCTTTGGGGAAATTATGCTATAAGCAAGTCGGAGTTTATCAATCCGCAAAAGCATTTAATCCTGAAATCGGTTCACCCGTCGCCACTATCGGCCAGCAGGGGATTTTTCGGGAATAAGCAATTCTCAACCGCGAACAAATATTTGCAGCAGTGGGGGAAAGAGGACATTGTTTGGTAAAAGAAAGGTGTAACGAATTTCTCCGCTACACCTTTTGTGCTTTTATAAAGATAAGTTCTTCTTAGAATTTATAAACGATTGAATTGATATTCATTCCTGCGCCAACCGAGGCTAAAATCACGCAATCACCCGGGTTAATTTGTTGCCCTTCCATTTTACCTTTCAGCACTAAATCGAGTAAGGTTGGTACGGTGGCAGTTGACGAATTTCCGAGGAAACGAATGCTCATGGGCATAATCCCATCCGGAATTTCAGTTTCGCCATACAGTTTAAACACGCCTTTCAGAATGGCCTCGTCCATCTTTTCGTTGGCCTGGTGAATCAGCACTTTTTTAATATCGGATAATTTCAGGCCTGCTTCGTCAATGCTTTGTTTTACCAGTGGCGGAACGTGCGACAGTGCGTAAACATATACTTTATGTCCGGCCATTTTGATGTACATTTCGTTTTGGTCAATTTCAGGATTGTATGATGGACCAAAAGCAAGGTAGCCTGTTGTAGCTCCAACATCAGAGCGACTTGCATGGCTTAAAATACCAACGGGTTCTTCGCTTTCTACGGCCTCAACAATGGTGGCAGCAGCGCCGTCGGCATAAATCATCGAGTCGCGGTCGTGTGGATCAGAAATACGCGACAAAATATCAGCTCCAACAACAGCGCCTCGTTTAAACATCTGGCTCTTGATGAACGCATCAGCGATGATCATAGCCTGTGTCCACCCGGGGCAGCCCGAAATGACATCGTTGACGATGCAATACGGATTTTTGATGTGCAGTTTGGTTTTAACCCGGTTTGCTAAACCCGGCAAAGTGTCAACCCTTGACGATCCGTTTACAGTATCGCCGAAGTTATGGCCCACCAAAATGAAATCAAGTGTTTCCATATCAATTCCCGACGATTCGCAGGCATCTTTTACCGCAGCGGCAGCCATATCAGAAGTGACAATTTCTTCGCTCGCCCAGCGGCGTTCATTGATATTTGTTATTTCGTAAAATTTCTGGATAATCTCACTGTTGTCTTTGTCGAAAGGAGCTTTAGTCCCAGGATCGAAGAATTTGTAATCTTTAAAGAAATCATTCCCGATAGCTTGTGTTGGAAGGTAACTTCCGGTTCCAACAATCTTGGTATAAACCCTTTTTGTCATAATTCTCTTTTCAGTGGCCTTTGGGGCCTTGATAATTATATTGTTTTAATTCAAAAGTATTTCCATCAAAAACTCCGTACGAGAAATAATTGATCCAGTCGCCAAGATTTATGAAGCGGCTGTTTTCGCCAATGGGATGATCAATCATTACGTGCCGGTGCCCGAAAACAAAATAGTCGAACTGTTCTTTTTGGAGCATCGACTCTGCAAAAGTAAACAATCCTTCGTTTTTTGCACCTTTAAAATTTTCGCCGCTTATTCCCTTCGAAATTCTGGAGTGTTTTGACCAGTTGTGGCCAAACGACAGCGAAAAGTTTGGGTGAATGCGGGCAAACATCCATTGGAGCACCTTGTTTGTGAATATTTTACGGAGAAATAAGTATCCCTTGTCGTTTTTATCACAGCCATCGCCGTGTGCCAGAAAGAACTTCTTTCCGTAAATTTCGGTGATGTATTCGTTGCGGTGCAATGTTAAGCCCAATTCTGTCGGTAGATAATCGAATACCCAAACATCGTGATTGCCAGTAAAAAAATGAACTTCAACTCCTGAATCGGAAATTTCAGCAATTTTCCCAAGAGTTCGGGTAAAACCCCGTGGAACAACGGTCTTGTATTCAAACCAAAAATCGAAAATGTCGCCCATCAGGAATAAATGAGATGCGTCGTCCCTGATGCTGTTCAACCAATCAACGAAGGCTAGTTCACGTTCCTTGTTATTCTTTAAAGCTGGCGCTCCAAGGTGTATGTCGGATACGAAATATGCTTTCTTGTTTGGGCTTTTCAAAACATTTTGGCGTTGGTTCGAAAATAGAACTGCAAATATAAGGGTAAAAACCTAGTTTCAAACAAATGATGGTGCGTGCCTGGCCGAACTATTGCTTAATTAATTCACTTACTACGCGATCAAGATCGGGGCCAACAACATTTTTAGCAACGATTCTTTTGTCTTTGTCGAGTATATAATTCGAAGGAATGAACTGAATATTGTAAGTGTTTAAGGCCAAAGCACTACCCTTCATATCTCCCACATTAATCCAGCTTAATCCGTCCTGATTAATTGCATTCATCCACGCAGCTTTGTCTGTATCAACGCTAACCTGGTAAATTTCGAGTCCTCTCGATTTGTATTTTTTGTAGAGTTCAACCAAAACCTGGTTTTGAATGCGTGAATCGCGATTCACCGCCGACCAGAATTGTACAACGATCACTTTACTGTTTACCGACGAGAGAGAAACATCCCTGCCGTTCGTGTTTGGAAGTTTAATGTCTGGTGAATTCACTCCGTTTTGTTGAATGAACTGTTGTATTTTGCTGTTTTTTTCCTGAGCCATCAACCGCATGGTGTTGGCATAAAGTGCTTTTACGTGTTCAGATTTTGGGAAGAAGGAATTTAGTGCCGATGCTGCAACTTTCAGCGACTGCAAATCCTGGATGACGTAATTTGAATCATCGAATTTTTGATAGAGTGCCAGCACACAGGCCATTGAAAAAGGATGCTTCTGAACAAATTCAGTGGAATACCGGGTCTGCATTTGTTTGAGATCGGCAATTTCCTGATTCCATTTGACCTTTTGGATTGTATATTCTTCGCGGTTGCCCAAAGCGTTGACCTGATTGCGAATAGAGTCGATTTTATGTTTGGTTCGGGCGAGCATGTTGTTAAGTTGCTGCACCAAAGCAGATCCGTTTGAGCCTTCAACCACGTAATCGCGAGAGAAATTTGCAGCGTCGCCGTAAACCGAAATTTTTTCGATTGTGTCAACCAGGAGGGTGACGAAATTATTCTTGTTCAGACTAAGAAGATAAAAGTTTGGGTAACCGATTTTGCCTTCAAACTTAAAAGTTCCGTCTTTGCCCAGTTTTACAGAATCAACCGGTACGCTGGAAGCAACCTTAAGTTCTTCGAGATAAACGTATTTGCCTTCAGCATTTGTAATTTTTCCTTTGATAACATAACCGTCGTGCTTTTTACATGAGAAAGCGAGAACTGCTAATGCAACTGAAACAAAAAAAATCTTTTTCATCCGTAAAATTTCTTGTTCAACATTCTTTTATCCGGGAATTCACCCTGCTTTTTTGCGTGGCGTCCCTTTTTGACAAAACAGCCGCTAAAACGATTTGGATTTGTACGCGCTCCCCGTTTTAATGGTTGTTACATGCTTATTGGTATTTATCTTTTGTCGATAACGGGCATAAAAGTAATAATTTCGGGTTCACTTAGTGCACTGTTTGCTAAGTTTTGGAACATTGACAAAGTTTTGAAATTCTTTTTTTATTGTGCCTTTTTGAAAATGCTAATTTTGCAACCTAATAAAATTCGAAAGAGGTGAAGATACACAGAGATCTGGAAAATTTTAAGGCTAAAAATCCGGTGGTAACAATCGGTACGTTCGATGGCGTTCATTTGGGGCACCGGAAGATAATATCCCGGTTACAGGAACTTGCAAGGGCGGTTGATGGAGAATCGGTCATTTTTACATTTGATCCGCATCCCCGCAAAGTGGTTGCTCCGTCGGAAACAAACCTCAGGCTTTTAACCTCGCTCGACGAGAAGATTTCGCTGTTCGAACGAGCCGGGATCGATCATCTGGTAGTGTATCCGTTTACTTTGGAATTTGCGCAACTTAGCTACGAACAATTTGTAGAACAAATATTGGTCGGAAAAATTCATACAAAATCGCTTGTGGTGGGCTACGACCATAAATTTGGAAAGGGCAGGGCCGGCGATTTCGATTTGCTGAAAAGCTGTGCAGATCGGCTCGGTTTCCAGATTGAAAAACTCGATGTTTTGCTAATCAACGAATCGAATGTGAGTTCGACAAAAATCAGGGAAGCCATTCAACTAGGCGATTTTGAAACTGCAAACGCCTATCTTGGCTATCAGTTTACTTTGCATGGAACAGTTGTTGAGGGCCAGAAAATCGGACGGACGATTAATTACCCCACCGCAAATGTTGATACTTCCGACCCGGACAAGATTATTCCGGGTTACGGGGTTTATGCTGTTCGCGTTTCCGTTAGGAATCAGGAATACCGGGGAATGCTCAATATTGGAAGCCGCCCAACGGTTAACCACAATGCAGATCATCGCACGGTTGAAGTGAACATTCTTGATTTTGACGACGATATTTACGGCGAACCTATTGAGGTGGTTTTTTACCACAAGCTGCGCGAAGAACAAAAATTTGCATCGCTCGATGCTTTGAAAGAGCAACTGGCAAAGGATCGGGTCAATACAAATGCTTTTTTTAGTGCTTTAGAACGGAAAAAATCAGATAATTGACTGTTGGTTTTTATTTTAGCCCATCAGCGTATATCTTTGCACCCGAAAAATTTAACATTCAGAAATGACAACAAAAACATTGGAGCAAGTAGCTTATAAAGTGGCCGATATTTCGCTGGCCGACTTTGGACGAAAGGAAATTGAAATTGCAGAAAAGGAAATGCCGGGATTGATGGCAATCCGTAAGAAATATTCAGGGGCAAAACCTTTACAAGGAGCCCGCATCATGGGTTCACTCCACATGACTATACAAACAGCTGTTCTGATCGAGACTTTAGCCGAACTTGGCGCCGAAGTGCGTTGGGCAAGCTGCAATATTTTCAGTACGCAGGACCATGCCGCCGCCGCGATTGCTGCTGCCGGAATTCCGGTTTTTGCATGGAAAGGAGAAACATTGGCCGAATACTGGTGGTGTACCGAACGTGCGCTCGATTTTGGGAACGGCCTTGGCCCCACTTTGATTGTTGATGATGGCGGCGACGCAACCATGATGATTCATCGCGGAGTTGAAGCTGAGAAAAATCCTTCGATTCTCGATTTACCAGCTGGTGGCGACGACGAGCGCGAACTGAATAAAGCATTGAAAGAAATACTGGCTTTCGACCCACAGCGTTGGAATCGCCAGGTTCCATACATCAAAGGCGTTTCAGAAGAAACTACAACCGGGGTTCACCGTTTGTACCAAATGATGAGCGAAGGAAAACTGTTGTTCCCTGCTTTCAACGTGAACGACTCGGTTACCAAATCGAAATTCGACAATCTTTACGGATGTCGGGAATCGTTGGCCGACGGAATTAAACGTGCTACCGACGTAATGATTGCCGGAAAAGTAGTTATTGTGGCTGGTTATGGAGATGTTGGCAAAGGCTGTGCCCGTTCGATGCGTGGTTACGGAGCTCGTGTTATTGTTACTGAAATTGACCCGATCTGTGCGCTTCAGGCCGCTATGGAAGGTTTTGAGGTGAAAACCATGGATGATGCTGTTTCCGAAGGAAATATTTTTGTAACGACTACCGGGAACCGCGACATCATTACAGGCGAACACATGGCTGCCATGAAAGATCAGGCAATTGTTTGCAATATTGGCCATTTTGATAACGAAATTCAGGTGAGCCGACTCGAAGCATGGCCAGGAATTGAGAAAATAAACATCAAACCGCAGGTTGATAAATATATTTATGCCGATGGCCATTCAATTTTCCTTTTGGCTGAAGGTCGTTTGGTAAATTTAGGCTGTGCAAC
>DAOPZV010000078.1:0-17008 GCA_035353575.1 Prolixibacteraceae bacterium
TCCAAATCACAACCAGTAAAAAAACTGAAAAGCGCAACTGCCGCAAATAAAATTAATAGACGTTTCATTTTATTCTATATTTATAATTGTTTTCAAATGCTTTCTCAGTATAGATTAAAGAAGCTTGATTTTGGTTGCGTGCCAATCGCTTCAATTCACAAAAATTCTAAATGGAAGCAAAAATCAAAACAATACATATGGATGACTGTATATTTGTTTGAGAAAATTTGAAATTCAATTGATCGGAATAACAATAAAATAAACGAACCATTTCATGAGACAATTTTTTATTTCAATAGCGCTTTTTGCCTTAGTTTTCGCAGCATGTGGAAACACAACAAATAAGATAAAAAAGAGTGACGATTTATCGGTGTCGCCAGCTATAGCCGGAGATGCCAATGCGGTGGAATACCTAACGAAAGCGACCTTTTTAGAAAAGGTATGGGACTATACCAAATCGCCAAACGACTGGAAATTCGCCGGAACGAAACCCACCATTATTGATTTTTATGCAGATTGGTGCGGTCCATGCCGCATTGCCGGCCCTATTTTGGAGGAAGTTGGCACCGAGTTCGGCGGAAAAATTCAGGTTTATAAAATCAATACCGATCAGGAAAGAGAATTGGCGCAGGTGTTCGGGATAACAGGCATCCCGGCATTTCTATACATTCCAATGAGCGGAAAACCCGTGATGATGTCGGGCATTGCCCATTCGAAAGAAGAAACCAAACAAATGTTTATTGACAACATTGGTAAGATTCTTCAAATAAAGAAATAAGCCCTTCGTTGCTGATAAAAACAAAAACCCCGAAATTGCTTTCGGGGTTTTCTATTTAAACGAATTGATTGATCAAGTACTACTTGCTTTTTTCCAAAGCCAAAGTTTTAGTTGCCTGATCGCAAACTTCTGTTGGTCCCCAATATTGGATAGGTCCCGGATAGATGAATGAAGTTTCAACTGCCCATTTTTCGCGATTCGCGGCCAGATATTTGAACGGAGCACTTTCCAGTTCAACCAGAGCTTTCTGGATAACTGGTTTCATGTGACCATGACGACGTTCCATATTCATCATCATTGTTACCGGAACACCACCAGCAATCCATTCAGCAGCAGGAGCCGTTAAGTTCCGAACTGACGACATATAACCAGTTTTTCCTTCAGCAATCAGGAATGATGCATTATAGCCCAATGAATAGCAATAATCAGCATCAAAATTTGAAGGAGCTGCACAACGTCCTTCGTAACCGAAGAAGTGATATTGCGTTCCAAATTTACCAACGAATTTGCCTTCTTTCTTTAACTCTTTCAAACGGCTTTTCACCATTTCTCCCAACAATTTTTCAGTTTCAATTAACGAAACCTGAACGTTTCCGTGTGGGTCGCGATCAAGAGTTAACTGGTCAGCAATTCCTGATGGAAGTGAAGTGTAAACTTTTGCTGATTCTGCTGATAAAATTCCTGCTACGAAAGCACGTCCTTCAGCTTTATCGGTAAACGATTTGAATTTCTTTTCTGTTTCAGAACCTTCAGCCAACAAGTCGTTCAATTCAGCAATCAGTTTCTTCATTTCAGGAACAAATTCGACCAAACCTTCAGGAATTAAAGCAACTCCAAAGTTTTCTCCATTAGCGGCACGCTTTGCAACAATAGCAGCCATGTAATCTACAATTTCAGCCAAAGTCTGTTTTTTCAACTCTACTTCTTCTGAAATTAAAGTGATGTTTGGCTGAGTTTTCAGCGCACATTCCAAACCGATATGTGAAGCCGAGCGACCCATCAGTTTGATGAAGTGCCAGTATTTTTTTGCTGAATTGGCATCACGTTCGATGTTTCCAATCAGTTCTGAATATACTTTCGTTGCGGTGTCGAACCCAAACGAAGTTTCGATCATTTCGTTTTTCAAATCACCGTCAATCGTTTTTGGACAACCGATTACCTGAATTCCAGTTTTTTTTGCGGCATAATATTCAGCCAGAACACAAGCATTCGTATTGCTGTCGTCTCCGCCAATAATCACCAGCGCATTGATTCCCAATTGTTTCAAAATTTGCTCGCCTTTATCAAACTGGGCAGTTTCTTCCAGTTTTGTACGGCCCGAGCCAATGATGTCGAAACCACCGGTATTGCGGTAATCGTCAATAATTTCCGAAGTTAACTCAACATATTTATGATCGACCAAACCACCGGGACCACCAAGAAAACCGTAAAGTTTACTTGCAGGATTGATGTTTTTGATACCATCGAAAATACCCGAAATCACATTGTGACCGCCAGGAGCCTGGCCTCCCGAAAGAATGACACCCACATTAACTGCAGGATAGTTTTTTTTATCGCCAGCCTCGAAAGTAATCAAAGGCATGCCATAAGTATTTGGGAAAAGCTCTTGAATCGCAGCCTGATCGGCAATCGACTGAGTTTTTTCACCTTCAACCAACTTTACTGAAGCGCACAAAGAGTTAGGTAACTTGGGCTGATATTTTGCCCTTGCTGATTGTAACGGACTAATGGTCATAGTATTTATTTTTTGTAGGGTTTACAATTTTTTTTGAACCGGCGCAAAAATAACTAAAACCGTGGTTCTACAATCTATTGTTGATTATAAAACCACGGTTTTAAAGTAAATTTAAAAACGCCCGATCAGTATGATAATCAATTAATCCGACTCCTCTTCAGTTTCGTTCTTTGTCGATTTCTCCACAGTTCGTTTTGCATCGCGAAGTGCTTTATCAATAATCCATTCTATTTGCCCGTTCGCACTACGAAATTCCTGAGCAGCCCACTTTTCAATGGCATCATAAACATCAGGATCAATCCGAAGTACAAACGATTTTTTCTTAGCCATAACTTTCTGCTTATTCTTCAACTCATCAAACAACCCAAAACCTACACCGGAAGTAACTACTTCGTTTGAATTTCTATCCACTTCAAAATCTCGTCCAAAGCGACTGGTGAAAACGTTTGGTCGATTGTTGCATACTCCGACGGTGAGCCGGTTTTGCATTCCTGAAATAAATGGTTCAGCCCGGGAAGCTCTAATGTGGTTACCTTTTTATTTCCGCCTTTTGCGAGGGCTTCCCGAATCGCCCGCAGATTTTCTTTCGGCGGAACCTGCAAATCTTTCTCCCCATTGAGAGCCAACACCGGGCATTTCGCCTTTTCTAAAGCTGTTGCCGGGTTGTATTTTATAAAATTCATCATCCAGGGATTTACTACCTCCCGAACCTGAGATTTTACAAAATCATCATCGGACATACCTTGTGGTCTGTCAGGAAAGTTTTTCAACTCCTGTTTCACGAAACTCGTTAAATCAGCAGTTAATTGGTCAACTGAATTTGATTTTTTAACCAACTCAAAAATCGAAGTACTTATCGTTCTTACTGCCTGCCTTTTCTCTTCACTCATACCCGAAGCATTTCCAATCAGCTCTTGCTGCAACAATAATAATTGGTCTCCCGGAATTCCTGTTCCGGCCAGCAACACGATAAAAGCAACGTTTTTTGAATTGTTGGCGACTATCGGGGCAATAATTCCTCCCTCGCTGTGACCGATTAGCCCGATCTTTTTCTTATCGATTTCTTTCCTCGTCATCAAATATTCAACTCCTGCATTCACGTCGGTTGCAAAATCGTTGGTGGTTGAGGCTTTAAAATTTCCTTCAGAAGAGGCAGTTCCACGGTCGTCGAAACGTAAAACTGCGATACCATTTCTAGTTAAAAAATCAGCAATAATCAAAAACGGCTTATGCCCCATTAGTTCCTCGTTTCTGTTCTGGGCGCCGCTGCCGGTAATTAAAACCACCGCCGGAAAAACTCCATCCTTCTTTGGCAAAGACAGCGTTCCTGCCAAGGTAATTCCGGCCCCCACATTTTTAAATTTGACTTCTTCTTCGTAGTAAGGATATGGTTTTTGGGGTTCCTGCGGCCGCACAATTTCCTTTTTTTCAGCTATCTCTCTCGACAAATTCAACGGGATGGACATTCCTCCTTGTTTAAAAGTACCTTCAACAACTTGCTCAGGTTTAAGAGTTCCGACGTATTCCATTCCAAGATTAGCAGCCACAATCCTTAAAGTTTGGGCTTCGAATGTTACCGAAGTCAGAGGAATGCCTTTCGCGTGCTGGTCAGGACTATCCATAGTTGCAGTGTAACCGTTTTCTGCTTTGCTAATATTAAAAACAATTCGAAGTTGTGTCCCCTGGACTTTTAACAATCCATTCCACTGGCCAGTAATATCCTGCCCCAGTGAACATTTTGCCACCATAATTCCTATCAAAAAAGCAATTATATGAACCTTCATTTGTTTAGTTGTTTTGTGGTTTCTTTTTATTGTTCTGAATTTCTGATGCCGCTGCATCCATTGCGTATATCATAGCTTGAGGCTTTTGTGTCCCAAACAGTACTTTTTTCCCGTTATTCAGATAAATTTGCAATCCTATATTTCCGGAAACATTGTACGCTCTGCCCCATCTGAGCTTTCGCTTAACTCCCCAACCACCGTAGTCTCTAATTGCATTGTATTTTCGTATTTCATACTTTTTTATCTCCGGAAAAGAGATAGTCCTCTCTTTTACTATCACCGGGAAAAAGCGATAGTGGATTCCATTGTAATCAATCTTCACCTCGAGTTTAAGTCTCAGGTAAAGCCAAAGGACGAAAAGAAGAAATATGATCGAGATTACCAAAACAACATTCGGAGCTGGCTCATTGCCTACCTGTTTTCCGAGAACCACCTGCTGATAAAGTGCATATGTACTGAAAACGACACCTGATGCTATTGAGCCAATTACAATAAGCAAATTCCACCATTGTCTGAATTGCTGTTCTTCTTTAAATAATATCTTGTCCATTTTATTATTGATATAGTGTACCCGTATTCACAACCGGAGTTGCTTCTTTGTCACCACACAATACAACCATTAAATTGCTCACCATGGTCGCTTTTTTATCTTCATCCAATTCTACGATTTTCTTTTTACTCAGCTCGTCGAGCGCCATTTCAACCATGCTCACAGCCCCTTCAACAATCTTAAAACGGGCTGCAACAATAGCAGTAGCTTGCTGACGTTTCAACATTGCCTGGGCAATCTCCTGTGCGTAAGCGATATAGTTTATGCGGGCTTCAATTACATGAATACCAGCAATATCAAGTCTTTCGCGAATCTCATTTTCCAGAACTGAATTAACTTCCTCACCGCCATCGCGCAGCGTAATATCAGCATGATCATCCTCGATGTTATCGTACGGATACATTCCGGCGAGTTTACGCAAAGCAGCTTCGCTTTGAACAACCACAAAATGCTCGTATTCGTCAACTCCAAAAGCAGCACGATAAGTATCTTCCACTTTCCAGACCAATACCAGACCAATCATAATAGGGTTTCCAAGTTTGTCGTTAACTTTTATAGGTTCGCTGTTAAAATTACGGGCCCGAAGCGAATATTTCTTTTTGGTAAAAAACGGGTTTACCCAAAAGAATCCATTCTCTTTCACAGTACCTCTGTAATCACCAAAAAGTACGAGAACGTAGCTTTGATTTGGATCAATAACCATGAATCCCGGAGCCAGAAGAACAAAAAGTATCACGAGAATTACCGACGGAATTATAACTTCTAAAATAAATCCGCCAATAGCCAAACCAAGCAACACAATTTCGAGGAATAAAAACAAGTAACCAGAACGGGCTGTAAATGTCTTTTCCATACCATTAAATTTAAATTGTTTTGATATTATTTTGATATCACAAATATAAACAAAAAAGGCACCTTTATCAAGATGCCTGAGAAAATTTCAGAGAGTAAGATTAATTCAGATTCAATTCAATATTTCCGACATTGCCAGACTTCAAAACCTCAAATTGTGATGCAAAGCTCAAAATAGCATCAATACAGGCTTGAGTTGGCTCAAAACCAAACTGTTCCATATCCATACCACATTCATCAAAATCATTAGAACTTACAGTTTCTTCAACTTCTTTTTTGCCGGCATTATACGAATTGATCAAATAGTTTAAAGTAGAGAATTTACTCATAGGCAATCGTTATTTTTTTCGTTATAAATTAATAACGACGCCCCATTCTCAATATTGTATCTGTCAGCTATATTTTTGTAAGACTAAGATTTTTCTTTTCTATCAGCTTTCTCATGTTAATCAAAGCATATCTCATACGCCCCAATGCAGTGTTAATACTTACATTCGTGATATCTGAAATTTCTTTGAAGCTCAATCCCTGATAATGCCTCATGAGTATCACTTCGCGCTGATCATCAGGCAATTCATCGATTAGCAATCGAACATCACAGGTTATCTGGTCATAAATAATCCGATCCTCGATGTTTTCTTCTGAATACTTTGGAGAGTTAAATAAATCGACGTTCATATCGTCGTTGGAAGTAGTGCTAAGCAGTTTTTCTTTCCTGAAGTGGTCGATTATCAGATTGTGCGAAATACGAAGCACCCAGGAAATAAATTTCCCGTTTTCGGTATATCTCCCGTTCTTCAGCGACCGGATAACCTTTATAAACGTATCCTGAAAAATGTCTTCGGCGAGATGATGATCTTTGACAATCAATAGGATATAAGTAAATACTCTCTTCTTGTGGCGGGAAATTAAAACTTCAATTGCTGATTGGTTCCCATCGACAAATTGCTGTACGAGCGAATTATCGCTCAGATCTTCTGGTCTGAACATGACTCTAAATTATTATGTGACTGTTTTCAATAATTTACTGAGTACAAGTTCTGTCGATAGGCAAGCTTTTTTGAATGTTAGTAAAACTATTTGCTAATTTTGTGCAGGTAAAAATCGACCATTTTTTCCAATTAACCAAATTTTTTGCTTTAAAATAATAACATAACGAAAGAAATTGACATGATTTGACAGCAAAAGCATCGAAAAGAGGAGCTTTTCAATTTATGTCCGTTTCAAAACGACTGAAAAACAGAAAACAAACAATGAATTCTTCATCAAATTTTCCTCCATACATTCAAATTAAAGGCGCCAGAGTACACAACTTAAAAAATATTGATTTAAAAATTGACCGCAACAAGTTCATCGTAATCAGCGGATTATCTGGATCAGGTAAATCGTCGCTGGCTTTTGATACCTTGTATGCTGAAGGACAGCGCAGGTACGTTGAAAGTCTTTCGGCTTATGCCCGACAGTTTTTAGGGCGAATTGAAAAACCTGAAGTCGATTTCATCAAAGGAATTCCACCTGCAATAGCCATCGAGCAGAAGGTAAACACACGAAATCCGCGATCAACTGTGGGCACCTCCACCGAAGTTTACGATTATTTAAAACTGCTTTTTGCAAGAATAGGAAAAACATTTTCGCCGTTATCCGGGAAAGAAGTAAAGCAGCATCAGGTGAGCGATGTCGTTAATTTCATCATGCAGTTTCCTGAAAGTTCCAGATTTATGATTGCTTCGCCTTTGCGGCCTCAAAATGGAAGAACATTGATTCAGGAGGCAGAGCTGCTTATTCAGCAAGGCTTTTCGCGACTCGACATTAACAACGAAATTCGTCGCATTGACGAGCTCATCAAGGGAAATGGGCAATCATGTACTGGGGAAAACTGCAACATTGTAATCGACAGGTCCACAGTAATTAATGACGAAGATAACCTCAGCCGTATCGCCGATTCAGTTCAAACAGCTTTCTTCGAAGGCCGCGGCGAATGTGTTGTCAAAATTTACCTGGATAATGAAATTAAAGAAGAGCATTTCTCGAACCGGTTTGAAGCTGACGGAATTGAATTCGAGGAGCCTTCGATACACATGTTCAGTTTCAACAATCCGGTAGGTGCATGTAAAACCTGCGAAGGATATGGTAAGGTAATTGGGATCGACGAAGATTTGGTGATTCCCAACAAGTCTCTGTCGATTTATCAAGACGCCGTGGCTTGCTGGAAGGGAGAAAAAATGGGAGAATGGAAAGATGCGTTGGTTTATTCTGCTGAAAAATTTGGTTTCCCGATTCACAAACCCTATTACGAACTGAACGAAGATCAAAAGCAACTGCTTTGGACTGGCAACAAATATTTTGAAGGATTAAATCAGTTCTTCAAAATGCTCGAAGAAAATACATACAAAATTCAATATCGGGTGATGTTGTCGCGTTATCGCGGAAAAACAAACTGCCCGGATTGCCGTGGAACAAGGCTTAAAAAAGAAGCAATGTATGTTAAAGTTGGCGAAAAATCGGTTCAGGATTTAGTCTTAATGCCAATTGACGAATTACAGAGCTTTTTCATTTCACTTCAGCTTTCTGAACACGAGCAAAAAATCGCGGAACGCATCCTGACCGAAATAAGAAACCGATTGGAATTTCTTTCGGACGTTGGATTGGGATACCTTACACTCAATCGTCTTTCGTCATCACTATCAGGAGGCGAGTCGCAACGGATTAACCTGGCAACCTCGTTGGGAAGCAGCCTTGTAGGATCGATGTATATTTTGGACGAGCCGAGTATTGGTCTTCACTCGCGCGACACACAGCGTTTAATTCGCGTTTTGCGTAAACTTCAGAAACTTGGAAACACTGTTTTAGTTGTTGAACATGACGAGGAAATAATTCGTGAAGCTGATGAAATTATCGACATCGGTCCGCTGGCAGGTCGTTTAGGTGGCGAAGTTGTTTTCCAGGGTGGTCACGATCAGTTGGAAGCGACTTCAAAAAGTATGACGGCCAAATACCTAACCGGAGCCGAAAAAATTGATATTCCGAGAACTAGAAGGAAATGGAGTAACTTTATTGAAGTTATCGGCGCACGCGAAAACAACCTGAAAAACGTGAGCGTAAAATTTCCTCTTAATACAATATGTGTAGTAACCGGTGTAAGCGGATCGGGCAAATCGACACTTGTTACCCGAATTTTATACCCGGCCCTGGCTAAGATGTTTGGCGGCTTTAGTGAAAAAACAGGACAGCACGATCTCGTCAGCGGCGATACAAACCTGATCACATCGATTGAATTCGTCGATCAAAACCCGATTGGCAAGTCGTCCCGCTCAAATCCGGTGACCTATCTGAAAGTTTACGACGAAATCAGAAAGTTATTCTCAGAATTACCTGCTTCGAAATATGCAGGATTTAAGCCTTCCAATTTCTCTTTCAACATTGAAGGCGGACGATGCGAAGAATGCCAGGGAGAAGGCGAAATTACCGTTGAAATGCAATTTATGGCCGATGTGCATTTGGTATGCGAAAGCTGTAAGGGAAAGCGTTTTAAAGACGAAATTTTAGAAGTAGCCTTCGAAGGAAAAAATATTTTCGATGTTTTGGACTTGACTGTTGACGAAGCAATCAGCTTCTTTGGGAGCCAGAAATCAACGATTTCAAAAAAGATATCGAAACTGCTGAAACCCCTACAGGACGTGGGTTTAGGCTATGTAAAACTCGGACAGTCTTCGAGCACTCTTTCGGGCGGTGAGAGCCAACGAATTAAACTTGCGTCGTTTCTTGCGAAAGAAAAAAGCAGTCCATCGCTGTTTATTTTCGACGAACCAACAACCGGACTTCACTTTCACGACATCCGCAAACTACTCGACTCCTTTAACGCACTAATTGAAAGAGGGCACAGCATTATTATTATCGAGCACAATCTCGATGTCATTAAATGTGCCGACTGGATCATTGATCTGGGACCTGAAGGAGGGAAAGAGGGTGGTACGATTGTGTTTGAAGGAACTCCCGAAAATCTTGTAAAAGTTAAGGAATCGTACACCGGGCAAGCGTTGAAGGAAAAGTTGTAGAAGGAATTGTTGCGGGTTACGCGGTTCGTGTTACAGGGTTCAATACAAAAGTCGCGGGATTGTTATATTGCTAACTGGTTAATATGGAATATGGTTCAATCAACCATTTAGCAAATTAACCGTGCAGCCCAATTTGTCAAGCCCACAAATCTCCAAATTCGGCGGCTCATGAAAGGATAGTTATAACCAGCCGCCGGCGGCCTCCCGTATTTCGAAATTCGCACAAATAAATCCCTTGCCAGGTTCCAAGATTTAGCTCGTGATTCGTGATCGGTATTGTAAGGCTGGCGCCAATCAGCGACGATTTTAAATGAGCAGGCATATCGTCTGAACCCTCAAAAATGTGCACAAGTCCGGGATCATTTTCAGGGACTAGCTTGTTCATGAATGTCTCAAAATCGACGCGAACCGACGGATCCGCATTTTCATTCAGACTAATTGCAGCCGACGTGTGCTGAATGAGAATATTCAGCAGCCCCTTTTCTGGAAGATCAGGAAGTTTTCGTTCAACCAACTCGGTTATCAGGTGGTAACCTCTGCGAAAAGGTGGAAGGGTTATTTCAATCTGCTCAACCATTAACTGTAATTTAAATGAGTCCCTTTTCCCTTAATAATTCTTCAATTTCGAGAATTTTATTCCGTCTCTCATAAGAGAAAGACGTTGTAGTATTTTGCAAGTAATTGAAAAGAAGCCACGCTTTAAGCAAGTAATTGGCCCTTGTAAGCGAAAATGCAGAAACAATCTCTTTTCCGAGAGTCATCAAAATTTCTGCAAACTTTTCGATCTGGCTTTCGCTTTTAAAATGCTCTTTTACAACATCCAAAAAATCACTATCATTCAGCACCACCGCCTGTTCAACATCCAGTTTCAGCTCATTCATTAGCGATTCTTTCACGGCCGTCTCCATCAGATCTTGTTGATTTTCTTCTTTCAACTTCAAAATCCTTCGAAGCAAAATGGCTAGAAAAATTCCCATTTCTTCAACTTGTCTTATCAAATAATCGCGTGATGCCATATTCTTTTATCAAATTAAACCTTCAGACTAACAAAAATAAAGGGAAGTAAACAATTAATGCCATGCTGAACAGTTTATTATACGGAAATATTATTTTTGCCTGTATGAGGCCCACAAATCTACTTTTAACCATTTTATCTTTATTTCTGATTTCCACCGGCTTGCATGCTCAAAGCCGCAATGCCACTTTAACCGGGAAAATAACCGATGGCAACGGAAAACCTATTGAATTAGCCAACGTTGCCATAAAAAACACAACGATTGGCGCTGTAACGAATGCTGGCGGAACATACCTGTTGAAAATTCCTTCAGGGAAATCTCTGACAATTGTTTACTCGATAGTTGGTTATCAATCGGTTGAAAAAGTTTTAAAAGCGACGGAGGGGCAAAAAATCAACCTCAATATTTCATTGAAAGAATCGGATCAGGAAATTGATGAAGTTCAGGTTACCCAATTACGCCGGAACAAAACCAACATGAATCGTATCGACACGAAATACATTAATCAGATAGCCAATGCCGGAACAGGTGGAGTTGAAGCGCTGATTAAAACCCTTCCCGGCGTTTCGACCAACAACGAGTTAAGTTCTCAATACTCGGTTAGAGGTGGAAATTTTGACGAGAATCTGGTTTACATCAACGACGTTGAAGTTTATCGCCCCATGCTTACGAAATCCGGACAACAAGAGGGAATGAGTATGATCAATTCCGACATGGTTTCGTCGATCGATTTTTCTGCCGGAGGCTTCGATGCCAAATACGGAGATAAAATGTCATCGGTACTCGATATCAAATACCGAAAGCCAACTGAGTTTGCTGGTTCTGCTTCGGCCAGTTTTCTGGGCGCAAATGTACATCTGGAAGACATCAGTAAAAACGGGAAATTTTCGCACATCAGCGGACTGCGTTACAAAACGAATAGGTATTTGCTCGGAACACTCGATTCAAAAGGAAATTACAATCCCAATTTCATCGACTTCCAAACCTATCTAACGTACAAATTCGATGACGCCTTTGACCTTTCATTCCTGGGCAACTTTGGCAAAAACCAATACAATTTCATCCCTGAAACGCGTGAAACAAGTTTTGGCACCATCGATCAGGTATATAAATCGACCATATATTTTGATGGTCAGGAGAAAGATAAATATACCACATTAACCGGAGCACTGGTCGGTAATTATCACCCCAACACAAATTTAAACCTCAAGTTTATCGCTTCGGCATTTCAGTCAAAAGAAGCCGAGACATACGACATAGAGGGATCATATTACTTAAAAGAACTGGAAAGCACCGACTTTACACAAAGCGACTCTACTTTAATCACAGGCGTAGCGACGTTTATAAATCATGCCAGAAATTACCTCAATGTTGACGTTTTTGCTTTTGAACACAAAGGAGCGTATAATTCAGAACATCACCTGCTTAACTGGGGAGTTAAACTTCAACAGGAAAAAATTGATGACAAAATGAATGAATGGGTACTTCGCGATTCAACAGGCTATTCCATCCCGTATCACGGAGATAAACTTGAGCTTTACAGCTCGACCAACATGAACTATTCGATGAATTCAACGCGTACAACGGCGTTCATTCAGGATACATACCAAATTCCCGTCAAGAGCGGTGGCTTGTATTTTACCGGTGGCTTAAGAAGTCAGTATTGGTCGTACTCCGGAGAATTCTTACTGAGCCCGCGAGGAACGTTGCGATACTATCCGGCATGGAACCCGAACTATGTTTTTCATCTTTCGGGAGGAATTTATGACCAACCCGCTTTTTACAAGGAACTTAAAGACAGGAACGGCATTATATATCCGAACACGAAAGCCCAACGTTCGTCACAGGTTGTTTTGGGTTATGATTACATTTTTAAAGCATGGGACCGGCCTTTCAAATTTTCGTCGGAGCTTTATTACAAATACTTTTCAAACCTCATTCCTTACCAAATCGACAATGTTCGTATCCGCTATTTACCCGACCAGAAAGCTACTGGTTATGCAACAGGTCTGGATATGAAAATAAACGGCGAGTTTGTAAGCGGAGTAGAATCCTGGGCCAGCTTGTCGGTAATGAAAACGGAAGAAGATATAATCAACGACGGGCATGGTTACATTCCGCGTCCAACCGATCAACGGTTCAGTTTCTCCATCTTCTTTCAAGATTATCTCCCAGGAAACCCAACATGGAAGATGAACCTGACTGGTTTTTACGGGTCGCGCCTTCCTACGGGGCCACCAAACTCGCAGCGATATCAGGATGTGTTTCGTATCCCTCCATACCGCCGAGTAGATTTAGGCTTTTCAAAAGTGCTGATTGCCCCCGATCATAAACAATTTAGAAATAAGACTTTTGATCATATAAAAGACATGTGGGTGAGTCTGGAAGTGTTTAACTTACTGGACATCAGCAACACGATATCTTACCTGTGGGTTTCGAATAATTCGGGCGATATGTTTGCCGTTCCCAATTACCTGACACGAAGAAAATTGAATCTAAAACTGACCATTAAATTCTAAATTAATGAAACTTCAAATATTTCAGGCTGATGCTTTTGCAGCTGGCCTTTTCAAAGGAAATCCTGCTGCGGTTGTACCATTGACACAATGGCTTTCCGACGAATTGATGCAACAAATAGCGATGGAAAATAACCTTTCGGAAACAGCTTTTTTCATTCCTGAAGGCGATCATTTTCATATTCGCTGGTTCACTCCAAAGGCCGAAGTCAGGCTATGCGGACATGCGACTTTGGCCACGGCTCATGTTCTTTTCAACGAACTCAATTTCCAGGGCGACTTGCTTGAATTTGAAAGTTTGAGCGGAATTCTGACCGTGAAGAAAGTCGAAGACAAATTGCAGCTCGATTTTCCGGCCGATTTTTCACAGGAAGTGGAGCCTATAGAAACTTTTACCGAAGCATTTAGCGCAAAACCCCTACAAATATTCAAAGGAAGAACGGATTATATGCTTTTGTTTGATTCGGAAGAAACCATCAAAAACCTGAACCCAAACATTCAACTGCTGCTTTCGACCAACGCACGTGGTGTTATCGCTACTGCCAAAGGAAATGAAGTTGATTTTGTGAGCCGCTTTTTTGCTCCGGCAGTTGGCGTAAACGAAGATCCGGTAACCGGTTCGGCGCACACCACTTTAATTCCATTTTGGGCAAACCGGTTGAGCAAAAATGAACTGACGGCCCTGCAGCTTTCGGCCCGTGGAGGGCAATTATGGTGCACACTTTTAGGGAAACGGGTTTTTATTGCCGGGAAAGCAGTTACCTATTTGAGGGGAGAGATTGAAATTTAACTAGTCTCCATCACATTTATGTGACGGCAAAGAATACCTTTTTGGCTGATGACTGGTGCATTATCCTTGCCGTCTGTCTTTAGCTGACGGCATTATTACAAAACTTTCACCCCTACCCGCTTGTTTCCTGATCATTCAGAAAAGGAAACATGGAAAATCAGCAATATACCAACGAACTTATACACGAAACTTCGCCGTATTTACTGCAACATGCGCACAATCCGGTGAACTGGCAGCCGTGGGGAGATAAAGCTTTGAGTCAGGCAAAATCAGAGAACAAACTTTTGCTCATCAGCATTGGTTATTCGGCCTGCCATTGGTGCCATGTGATGGAACACGAGTCGTTTGAGGACGAAACAGTCGCTCAAATTATGAACGATCAATTTGTGTGTATTAAAATCGATCGCGAAGAACGACCCGATATTGACCACATTTATATGTCTGCCGTACAACTTTTGTCCGGTCGCGGAGGCTGGCCGCTCAACTGCATTGCGTTGCCCGATGGTCGTCCGATTTGGGGCGGAACTTATTTTCCGAAAGAAAACTGGATACAGGCACTGGAAGCCGTTTCGAAATTTTATGCTGAAAATCCTGAAAAGACCGAAGAATATGCCACCAAGCTTCGGGAAGGTATTGAGCAAAGTACGCTTATTCCGATTTCGCAGGAGAACTCAGCGATTGATCCATTGCTGTTGCCCAATATCCTGGGAAAGTGGCAAAGCTATTTCGACACCAAAAATGGCGGAACCAAAGGTGCTCCAAAATTTATGCTCCCCAACAACTGGCAGTTTTTGTTGCGGGCCGGAATGCAATTTCAGGATAAAACCATTTCGAACCAGGTAAAACTCACTTTGCAGAAGATGGCATTTGGCGGCTTGTACGATCAAATTGGCGGCGGTTTTGCCCGTTACTCGACTGACGATATCTGGAAAGTTCCGCATTTTGAGAAAATGCTGTACGATAATGCCCAGTTGTTGCGACTTTACGCCGAGGCCTGGCAAGTTGACCCCAATCCGCTTTACGAACAAGCGGTTTCCGAAACTATTGACTTTCTGAAACGCGAAATGCTTTCGCCTGAAAATGGCTTTTATTCGGCGCTCGATGCCGACAGCGAGGGCATTGAAGGCAAATTTTACACCTGGACAAAAACCGAATTACAGAAATTGATTGGCGATGATTTTGAACTTTTCAGCGACTATTACAACATCAATTCGTTGGGCTATTGGGAACACAACCAATACATTTTGATGCGAACCGAATCGAATGAGACCTTTGCTGAAAACCATCAGCTGACGTTGAATGAATTGCAATCAAAAATCCGGCTTTGGAAACGGGAATTGCTGACAGAACTTGAAAAACGGATTCGACCAGGGCTGGATGACAAAATTTTGGCGTCGTGGAATGCGATGACAATCTCAGGCTTAATCAGTTGTTATAAAGCTTTCGGCGAACAGGAGTACCTTAATCTTGCTTCAGCTAATGCCACCTTTCTGAAAGAGAAAATGATTTCCGCAGAGGGAGAGGTCTTTCATTCATACAAAAATAGTCAGGCAAAAATTTCCGGGTTTCTGGAAGATTATGCTTTTGTTATTGAAGCTTTCACCGCGCTGTTCGAGGTTACAGGAGAAATTTCCTGGCTCAATTTTTCAGAACAACTCACGAAACGAAGTATTAATGAATTTTACGATCCTGAAAAATTATTCTTCTATTTCAGCCCGAAAAACCAATCTGATCTCATTACCCGAACGGTTGAAGTGTATGACAATGTGATTCCATCGTCGAACTCGGTGATGGCGCGGAACCTTTTGCGACTATCGTACCTTTTTGACCGACCCGATTATAAAAAGATCGCCGAAGATATGCTCGAACGAATGACTGGAAATATTACGGAATATCCTTCCGGTTACAGCAATTGGGCGCAATTGTTAATGGATTTCACCAGGAGCCCAAGAGAAGTTGTCATCATTGGCGAAAAAGCGATCGTCCATTTAAAAAATCTTCAGAAACACTATTTACCTGATGTTATTTTCTGTGCATCAACCACAGCCAGCGATTTGTCCTTGCTCAAAGACCGGTATGTTTCGGGAAAAACATTGATTTACATTTGTCAGGATAACACGTGCCAGCTACCGGTTGAGACAATTGAAGAAGCACTTCGCTTGTTGTCGAGCTAAAATAAGTACAACATCATAACTATTTTGGTCAAATGTATTAACCATTTTTGTAATCCTGTGTTTTAAACAGCTACTAATCAAGTGCAACTTCAAAACTACAAGTCATGAAAATTAATTCTGTTTTCTTCATTCTAGCTATTTTCATTATGAGTTCATGTTCACAACCTCCATCAGTAAAAGCTCCTGTTGCCGAAAAAAAAGAACATTGGCGCGAAATTCATGGCGACCGTGTTCTCGACAATTATTACTGGATGTACGATTATTTTGGCAAAGGTCCTGACAGCACTAAAGTTGTTGACTATCTCACTGCCGAAAACTCCTATCTCGACGCTATGATGAGCGACACAAAAGCATTTCAGGAACAATTGTTTACGGAAATGAAAGCGCGCATTAAAGAAAAAGACGAAAGTGTACCAACGTTCAAAAACGGTTATTTCTATTATACACGTACCGAAAATGGAAAACAGTATTATAAATACTGCCGCAAAAAAGGATCGCTGGATGCTCAGGAAGAAGTACTGCTCGATGTTGATCAAATGGCTGAAGGACACTCCTACTTTTCGGCCACCGGATTCTCAGTTAGCGAGGACAATAAATTACTGGCTTACGGAGTCGATTTGGTGAGCCGCCGCCAATATACCATCCAGGTTAAAAATCTCGAAACAGGCGAAATTTTGAAAGATGCTATCCCCAATACTCAGGGCGATCCGTGTTGGGCATCCGACAATAAAACATTCTTTTATACTTCGAAAAATCCG
>DAOPZV010000079.1:0-2501 GCA_035353575.1 Prolixibacteraceae bacterium
TGCCAGTGTTTTTCGGCTTCGGTAAACGAGCGAAGCCCGTTGTCTTTCATCAATTTGGCGTAAATAACCGGATATACGTTGGCCAGGTCTGAAGTTAACTGAATCATTTTATCCAGATCGGTTTCTGTAGTAACGGGAATGCGGTCGAAGAAGATGCCTCCAATACCACGTGTTTCATGGCGATGTTCGATGTAAAAATAGTCGTCAGCCCAGTTCTTCCATGATGGATAAAGCGAAGTATCGTATTTGTCGCAAATGTCTTTCAGGGTTTGGTGAAACCAGCGTGCTTCTTCATGATTGACATACATGGGTGTGAGGTCGATGCCACCACCAAACCATGACGAGCCGTTGTCAAGCTCAAAATGACGCACATTCATGTGAATGGTGGGCACAAAAGGGTTTCCAGAGTGAAGTATCGATGAAATACCTGTTGCCTCAAATTTCGAAGCTTTTTCGCCCAACAGGTGAGCCATATTTTCGTTGAAATCGCCTGTTACATGAGAAAAATTAACGCCTGCTTTCTCAATAATTGAACCGTTTTGCATCACTCGGGTAAGTCCCGATCCGATTTCTTTTTCCCACACATCCAACGAGAATTTTCCAGTTCCGTCAGCTTTTTCGAGTGTGCTGCAAATAGTTTGCTGAATGTCTTTATAGATGGAGGCGGTTTTTGATACGTTCACAATTGTTGTTTTTGGTTATCAATAGTCATTTACTTCGTGTCATTTATTGTCATTCGCTTCGCGTTATTGGGCTATTCAGAAGGTGCAATTGAATGACTATTAATGACAATCAAGACTACGAATGACCCAAAATTTTCCCAGCAAGTTCTTCGGCAATGCTGCGCCCTTGTTTAACACGGTCGGCCATGCCGATCCCGTCGCGTATGTTTCCGGCTAAAGTTAACCCGGGATACTTTTGCTGAAGTTTTTCAATCATCTCAAAACGCTGTGCCGATGTTTCGGTGTATTGCGGGATGGCTTTCGGATAGCGGTGAATCCGTATCATATCCGGATTGAAACTGCGGCAACTCATCATTCGCGGCATATCCTTACGCACGAGTGCCTCAATTTCATCATTATCCATGCGAGCAATATCGGGGCGTTTTGTTCCACCCATAAACACCGAAAGCAACGCTCCGCCTTGAGGTGCGCGGCCTTCAAAGAACGACGAGGTAAATAACGCACCAAGAATGTTTTTGTTTTCCTTGCCTGGAACTAATCCGCCAAAAGCATTCAGATTAATGCCTTTCCACTTTTCGAAGCCCAACAACACTTGTGTCACTGCTGCATACTTCAGGTTTTGAAAAGGTGCAATTTCTTCTTCATTTAGGAAGGGCAATAGATTACCTAAAGCATATCCGCCACAAGTAGTTACAAGGTATTTTGTTTCAAACTGAATCAAATTTTCGGGTGTGGTTATCTGAAGGTGAAAGCCGTTTTCAGAGCTTTTTATCATCGTGTCAGCCGAAAGCAGAAAGCTGTCCGGACCAATTGCATCGGTCAATGCATCAATCAGATTTTGCAGACCGCCTTTGGCCGAAAAAACATCTTTGGTCGCTTTTTTATCACGGTCGGATTTTGGCAGCTTGGCCTTTTTGATCGTGCCACGAATAAAGCTTCCATATTCCTGTTCCAGATTCCAGAGCTTTGGCAGCGCGTATTTAGGCACCAGTTCGTAAGGGTTTCCGGCATAAATTCCTGAAATAAACGGATCGATGGCATAGTCTAAAAACGATTTTCCCAGGCGACGTTTAACCAGTTCTGCAAGCGTTTCATTCGGATTGGTTCCTTTGGCACGCCAGGGTTCTCCTAAAATGCGGAACTTATCGCCCCAAGTAAAAAGTGGTGTCGAAACTGCCGACCACAATCCTGAAGGCAGTGCATTCCATTGGTTGTTTTTCCAAATTAACCTACGTTTGGCAGCCGGATTTGCTGTTTCCAGTTCACATTTTCCGGCCAGATCTTCAAATAATTCGGCCATTTCGGGATTTGAAACCACTCCGGTATTAGGGCCAGTTTCATAAACAAATCCTTTTTCTCGAATGGTCTGGATAACTCCACCGGTTTTGGCGGCTTTATCGATAACTACCACGTTAACACCTGATTTTTTGAGGTAATAGGCCGTAGTTAGACCAGTTAGACCAGCACCGATAATTACAACGTAAGGTTTAGCCGAATCAGTCATGATTAAACAGGTTTTGAAAAATTGGTTTGTCCCGATTTTAAAAGTGGATCGAACGAGGCCGCCACATTGCGGATAAACAGCTGCCCTTCCGGCGTAATTTGTATTTTTTCGTTGGAAAGGGTGATGATTCCGTCGTTGGCAAATTGCTGCAACAATTCGGGATTATAAGTGGTGTGCGATTTCACTTCTTCAGAAGTCATTTTTAAAAACTGACCTAAGTCTGCCCAAACAATCTGCTCGTTGCACATCAGTTCAGTAATCACTTCGCGAACTACAATTTGCTCGGGAGTGAGTGCATAACCTTTGATGGTGGT
>DAOPZV010000079.1:2601-16508 GCA_035353575.1 Prolixibacteraceae bacterium
GGATTCCACTGATTCGATTCGTCGATAGCCTTCAGGTAATCGGCTGTTCCGAACGAGTTGGTGAAGAAATTGGCCGGTGGATAGCTGGTGTAGCGCGGCACCGGATAATTGTATTTTTCGAGTAATTCGCGGTTGGTCATGAGCAATAGTTTCAAGTTTCAGGTTTCAAGTTCCAAGTCCCTCTATTCCGAAAATTGCATGAACCCTGAAGTTATTTAATTCAATCATTAAAAAAAACAATATTCAATATCCATGCAGCCCAACTTGAAACTTGGAACATGGAACTTTGAACTCGCTAGCGTTTCCAATCGGTTCGTTTCACCCAATCGGCAAGGAATTTGGCATTCTCGAAAGAAATACCCGGCATAAATCCATGTCCGAGGTTGAAAATCCAGTTTTGGTTTTTGCTTCCAAATTCAATATACGGTTCAAGCGCCTTTTCAATTTCAGGCTGACTTGCATATAACAATCTTGGGTCGACATTTCCCTGAAGTCCAATGTTCGGATCGACTAATTTTCGCGCTACGTTGAGTGGTGTTTGCCAGTCGATGCTCAGGTAATCACAGTCTTCCGGCGTGATTTGCGCGATCCCGGTTCCCAATCCTTTTGGGAAGAAAATAAACGGAATACCTTTTTCGCGAACGGCTGCAGCAATCTTCTTCGTTGCTGGCATAAACAGTTCATGATACAAATCGGCTGGAATCAATCCTGCGTGCGTGTCGAACAACTGAAATACTTCGATGCCGTGATTACACTGTTCCTGCGCATAAATAACCGATAAATCGGCAACCACTTCGATCAGTTTTTTGGTGGCTTCCTTGTTCTCGTAGATGAACTTGATGGCTTCAGGGAAATCACCCTTGCGGCCCAAGCCCTGCAACATGAACAACAAAACTGTCAACGGAGCGCCGCAGAAACCAATGAGCGGAATATCGTCGCGTTTGGTGCTGATAATCTCGTCGATCACCTCATAGATGTAATTCAATTTTGAAGGATCGGGGTTCAGTCCGGCCAGCGGATTTTCGCGGTAGGCCAGCGGTTGATCGAACAGCGGACCGCTGTCGTTGAACTCAAGACCCATACCCAACGCGTGCGGAATCACCAAAATATCGGAGAACAAAATTCCGGCATCAACGCCCAGATCGTCAACCGGAAGTAAGGTTACTTTGGCTGCAATTTCCGGGTTCTGCATCATTTGCCAGAACGTATAATTTTCCTTGATTTTCATGTACGACGGCAACACTCTTCCCGCCTGACGCATAAACCAAACCGGTGGTCGCTCGGTTTTCTCTCCCCTCAGAGTCTTCAGTAAAATTGAATTTGTTGTCAAGTTATATCAGTTTATTTAAAATTTGCTATTCTCGCCTCCTGTCGCGACTTTCCTTCTTTTCTTCTTTCTTTGGAGCTTCAGCCTTTCTTACATTTTGTGAGTTCTGCCTCGCTTCACTCCGAGAACGAGATCTTTCCTGATTGGATCTTTCCCGAACCACGTTATTATTATTTCGTTGTGGAGTTTCAACTCTTTGATTAAATCGTTCCCTGCTTTCAGGACGGGGTTGCTGCATGCGTTGCTCAGTGTTCTGATTCCGTTGCTGAATCTGCCTTTGTTGGTATTCGTTTTGTCTGTTTTGATAAATCTGACGACGTTCAGTCTCTCTGTTGCTATTCTCAGTGTTTCTTCTCATGTTCTCATTGGACCGATTAACTGATCCGTTTTCAATTCGTCTGCTCGGCTGATTGTCGAAAGAACGCGAAGGCTGGCGTTGTTCCTGTCTGTCAACGTTGGTCGATGGTCTGTGCCTGTTTTCGAAAGACCGATCAGGATGACGATCTGCAAAATCGCGTCTGCGAATATTATTGAAATTATTGTCGTTGATATAAAAATGTCTTTCGTTAATCCGGTTAAAAGTTACCCTACGGTCAACGTAAATATTGACGCGACGGTTATAACGGAAGGTTGGATAAGGTTTGTAATAGTAGAACCAACGCGGGTAATAGCCCCAATAAAACGGCGAACTCCACGCAACATATCTTGGTCCCCAGAAGAACGAAAATATAAGGGGAGTTCTGACAAAAACCGGTTCGATAATGTAATTCGGGCCATAAATCCAGGGATCACCAACAACCTGAATTCTGTGGCGACCATCCGATTCACGTTCAATCTCGATCGTTGCAACATCCTGATAAACGTCTTTATCCAGCACTGCCTGAACAACAACAAGTGAATTGCGGTCATTTGTGGTTTCAACAACTCTTAGGTAATCGACATAGCCATCCTGATTTAAATCAAGATTCGAAATACGATTATCCGGATCATTCAGTCTGTATTCAAAATCCTGC
The DNA here is from genome assembly GCA_035353575.1 of Prolixibacteraceae bacterium. Taxonomy (GTDB): domain Bacteria; phylum Bacteroidota; class Bacteroidia; order Bacteroidales; family Prolixibacteraceae; genus Aquipluma. The sequence goes on from DAOPZV010000079.1 coordinate 4,942, forward strand.
AAATCTTTTGAATCGGCGAAAATTGATGAAACAGCGTCCAAATCCAGATTCTGACTAATATCATAACTTGCCGCCCGGGTAGTGGTAGTCATCCTTTGCGCAAGTGAATTGAAGTAGTTTGTGCACAAAGCCAAAACTAAGATTACAATTTTTGTTTTCATGATTGATAGTATTAATTGTTTCTTGCTTTTGCTGAAATTTGTTTAGATTGATCAGCTTATATGCACTACTTCAAAAAATCTGCCAGAGTTGAAAAAGTCCGATATCATTCGTAATCACTAATAATCTATCCCCAACAAACAACTAAAAATTAGCCTTTTAGAACTTTCAATGCTTCGTATGTTGCTTCAATTGTTTTATCAATCTTTTTTGCGGTATGAGCCGCCGACATAAATCCGGCCTCAAATTGAGACGGAGCTAAATAAACCCCACTTTCGAGAGCCATTTTAAAGAACTTTGCATACATCATTGTATCTGATTTACATGCATCAGCATACGAAATCACCCTATCTTCCTTAGTGAAAAACAAGGTAAACATCGATCCAACCCGGTTTACAACTCCCGGAAAATTCAAATCAGTCAAACAATTTTTAATCCCGTCTTCCAATCTTGCTGATTTTTCCTCAAGCATTTCGTAAAAACTGTCGGTTTCGTCCAATATTTTTAAGGTTGCTAACCCGGCAGCCATTGCCAGTGGATTTCCAGAAAGTGTTCCAGCCTGATAAACAGGGCCTTTGGGCGCAAGTTTATCCATGATTTCCTGCTTTCCGCCATAAGCGCCAACAGGAAGCCCTCCTCCAATTATTTTTCCAAACGTCGATAAATCAGGAGTAATGCCATAAAGCACCTGTGCACCGCCTTTCGATAAACGGAAACCAGTCATCACTTCATCAAAAATCAGGACGGCGCCATACCTGGTGCAAAGATCCCTCAGCCCTTGTAAAAATCCGGGTTGCGGAATAACCACGCCCATATTTCCAACTACAGGCTCCAAAATCACTGCTGCAATTTGCTCATTGTAGCGAATAAACAAATCTTTCACCGAGTCCAGGTCATTGTAGCCTGCAATTAACGTATCCTTAGCTGTTCCTGAAGTAACTCCCGGAGAATTCGGAGTTCCCAATGTCAATGCTCCTGAACCTGCTTTAATAAGAAAACTATCATTATGTCCGTGGTAGCAACCTTCGAATTTGATAACCAATTCGCGACCTGTGTAGCCGCGGGCCAAACGCAATGCGCTCATTGTAGCTTCAGTTCCTGAATTGACCATACGGACACTGTCAATGGAAGGAACCATCTTCTTAATTTGCTGAGCCATTTCTGTTTCGAGCAAAGTTGGAGCGCCAAAACTGCTTCCCTTTGCCGCCGTTTTTTGAATAGCCATAATCACATCCGGATGCGCATGACCAAGAATCATTGGGCCCCACGAACCAACATAGTCGATGTATTCGTGTCCATCGATATCGAATACTTTTGCGCCTTTTGCGCTGGCGATAAACAAAGGATCGCCATCAACACTTTTGAATGACCGAACCGGAGAATTCACTCCTCCCGGAATATGTTTTTGCGCTTCCTCGAAAGCAGCTATACTTTGGGTGTAGTTTTTCATGGTATAAAAGTTAAGTATCGGGTATCAAGTTTCAGGTATCAGAGAGAAAAATCCTGATACTTTATACTTGAGGCTTAATACGTTTACAGTTCTTTTGCAATATCCTGAGCGTGATAAGTAATGATAATATCCGACCCTGCACGTTTGATCGAAGTGAGGATTTCGCGAACCAAACGTTTCTCATCAATCCAGCCATTTGCAGCGGCAGCTTTTACCATCGAATATTCACCGCTCACGTTGTAGGCTGCCAAAGGAATATTGAAGTTTGTTTTAACTCGCTGAATAATGTCCAAATAACTGAGAGCTGGTTTCACCATAACAATATCTGCTCCTTCTTCAATGTCGAGCGCAACTTCACGAAGTGCCTCATTCGAGTTTGCAGGATCCATTTGGTAGGTTGCGCGGTTCCCAAATTTCGGTGCGCTTTCGGCGGCCTCTCTAAATGGTCCGTAAAAGCCGGACGCATATTTGGCCGAATATGCCATGATCGGTAGATTGTAGAATCCATTTTCGTCGAGTGCTTTGCGAATAGCGCCTACGCGACCATCCATCATATCACTTGGAGCAACCATGTCAACCCCTTCCTGAGCAAGAGATACAGACTGCTTTGCCAAAGTAACCAAAGTTAAATCGTTGTGAACATCGCCATTGACAATAGTTCCGCAATGCCCATGCGAAGTGTATTCGCAGTTACAAATATCGGCAATGATATATAAATCGGGTAGCGCAGCTTTCAATGCACGTACCGCCTGCTGCACAATGCCGTTGTGTTCGCATGCAACCAAACCATGTTCATCTTTGTGTTCAGGAATTCCAAACAAAAGTATTGCCTGAATACCCATCCCGTACAAACGACGACACTCCTCAACCAACAGATCGACTGATAACTGCGAATTCCCTGGCATCGATTTGATTGGATTGTTCACATTTGTTCCCGGGCAAACGAATAATGGCATCACCAGATCGTCGCGGGTTAAAATTGTTTCGCGAACTAAATTTCTTAAAACCGGAGTTTGTCTCAGTCTTCTGAGGCGAGTTACTGGAAAAGACATGACTATAATTTTTTGATGTTGTTTTTTTGAAAATAATTAACAATAGCTGTAAAGATTCCTTGAGAATTAGCAGTTGCAGCTGTAATCAATGGTTCCAAACCATTGTGAACAACCTCTGCCGCTGTAGTTTGGCCAATGCAAACCAGCCGAAGGTTTGAAGTATCTGCTTTTCCTTCGAGCAACTGAAGCAAGTTTGTACAACCAGATGGGCTGGACAGAATAATCAGATCATATTCGTTGTGAATGATCAAGTTGAGCGCTCCTTCGTTTATTACATCAGGCAAAACAGTTTCGTAAAACAAAATGCGCGTACATTCTGCTTTCTTCGATATTTTATCTTCAATTACCGACCGGGCAAGCGTTCCTATGGGGAACAAAATTCGTTCGCCAAGATTAACCCGGTGAAAAAAGTCGGCAACAAAATCTTCAGCGGTATTTCCTAAATTGATAAACGCAGCCGAAGTTCCATAGCATTCGAGCATCGAGGCTGTTTTCTTCCCAACCACTGCAATTTTCAAATGCTCCGGAAGCACATAGTTATTTTGAAGCTCAAACAATCGGGCGAAAAAGAATTTTAATCCGTTTGGACTGGTAAAAACTATCCAGTTAAACGAATCGAGATTTTTCAGTTGCAACCAGGCGTATTCACCCAAAGGCAAAGCCTTTATTTCAATGGTCGGCATGGAAATTAGCGTCGCCGCCTCTTCTGCCAACAAATTTTCAAGTTCAACCGATTGTCCGGCTGGTCTGGTCGAAATAAACACCTTGTTTTCGAGTAACTTCCCCATTCCTTAGTGTGTATTATTGATTGTTTTAATCTGGTTTAATATTTCGTGAGCACCTCTTCCGAGCATCTTCTCAGCCATCTCCACACCAAGCTCAGCACCTTTGGCTATATTGCCAGAAATAGTTTCCTTAATGTATTGTTTGCCGTCAATTGAGGCAACAAAGCCTGACAAAACAAGTTGCTCTTTTTCAACCTTCGAATAACAACCCAGCGGAACCTGACATCCTCCTTCCAGACGAGCTAAAAATGCACGTTCGGCAGTTATAGCATTCCACGTATCCAAGTGGTTCACTTTTGCCATTAACATCTCCACTTCAGCGTCGTTCTCGCGGGTTTCGATAGCAATTGCCCCCTGGCTAACAGCTGGCATTACCACTTCAGGATCAATAACCTCGGTAATGTATTGTTCCAGCCCCAACCGCTGCAATCCGGCAGCAGCCATAATCATTGCATCACAATATCCGTCTTCCATCTTTTGAAGACGCGAATTTACATTCCCGCGAATATCTTTGATTACAATCTGATCGTTTATTTTCAGGAGGCCTGCAATACGGCGCAAACTCGACGTCGCGACAACGTGACCCGGCTTGAGATCTGCCAGCTTCAGCCCGTTTTTGCTCACAAAAGCATCGCGAAACTCACCTCGTTCGAGCACTGCACCAAGTTTTAGCCCTTCAGGCAATTTGGTCGGAAGGTCTTTGAGGCTGTGGACAGCGATATCTACGCTTCCATCGATCAACTCTACCTCAATTTCTTTGGTGAACAATCCTTTGTCGCCAATTTTTGAAAGGGCAACATCTAGAATTTTGTCTCCTTTTGTTTTAATAATTTTAAGTTCAACCTTTAGTTCAGGAAATAAATCCTCTAAAGTTGACTTCACTTTATAAGCCTGATACAATGCCAGTTGACTGCCACGTGTACCTATTCTAATAATGTCTTTCATCAGGAATAGTGAAAAGCAAACCTCACAAAGATTTGCCGAAAAATAAATCAGTCGAATTTAAATAAATCATTGATGATTTTTAACGAATCATTGTTTTTTCCGTTGTCGGTCAAATTTTTGAGATTTCTAATCAACAAGCGGGTATAACGCTGGGTAAGATGTTGGGCATAATCACCGACAATTTCCTGCATTTCTGGTGTAGCCAGTTTGCGGTATGTCGAAAGTTCTTCCTGGTTTATTGTCTGAAGATTTGTGGTGATCAGGTTAATAGCCGGCCGAAGCGATCTGCTTGCAAGCCACTCCGAAAAATCTGCAACAAGTTCATCCAGAATCAAATGAGCTTTTTGCGCACTTTCCTTTTTCTTTTCTGTAGTTTGTCTTACAATCTCCTGAAGATCGTCAACTCCAAGTAATTCTACGTTGTCAAGTTCACCAACTCCGGCTTCAATATTTCTGGGAACCGACAAATCGACAAAAACCTGCTTGTGATCAGGACGTATGTGACGGTTCTTTTTAACCATTTCGGTAGTAATAATTGGTGTTGCCGAAGAGGTGGCAACCATGATGATGTCGAATCCATGAATGTATTTCTCATAGTTTTCGAACGGAACTGCCATTCCACTGTACTTTTCAGCCGTTTTTTCAGCTTTCTCAGCAGTTCTGTTGGTTACAGCAATTTGCCTGACACCTTTTTTATGAATGTTTTGCAAAGCCAAATTGCCGGTTTCGCCGGTTCCGATAAGGAAAACCGATTTATCGTTTACGCCATTCAGCATCGACGCGCACATTTCTACAGCTGCACTGCTCACCGAGGTAATTCCAAGTTTGATGCCTGTTTCAGTTCGAACGCGCTTCCCGGCTTCGAACGATTTCTGGAAAAGCCGCATCAAAACGGCATCGGTAAGCGCAAGTTCTGTACAAGTTACATACGCCTCCTTAACCTGGCCAATAATTTGGTCTTCTCCAATAATCAACGAATCAAGTCCTGAAACTACTTCAAACAAATGGCGGACAGCGCCTGTATTCGTTCTGTGGTAAAAGTATTGCCAACAATGATCTGAAATCTTTTTGTACTTTTTGATTACCTCGTACACAAGTTCAAAGGCAGTCTGGTTATCGTGACGGTGCTGCGAAAAATAGATCTCAGTACGGTTACAGGTCGATACCAGTACAATATCTGCAATTTCAGTCTCTTGTTGCAGTAACTCCGAAAAAGGAATTATGTCTTCTTTTGAAAATGAAAATTTTTCGCGAATTTCTAATGGCGCTGTTTTATAGCTAATGCCAATCACCCCAATCATATAGTTATCTTAATCTGGATTGCTAATAAAAAACAATAATGCATAATAAAAGTTGCAGCCAATGCACCGTTAAATTAGGTTAAAAACATTAGTCGCTGCCCGCGTATGCAATTGCGGACAAAAAATTAGCAAACAGATGGCGGAGGACGGGAAAATAACGCTTTGAGGAAATTGGAATCGTACGTCTTTAAATAATAACGGCTGACGTATTCATCGGGGCTCGTATCCGGAACAAAAGCAGCATGACCTGCGAGTTCGATTTGCGGTTTCGATATTTTGTTTTGGAAATCGGAGCTTACCTGATAATAATGTACAGCATGGTCAGCCTTTATTTCTTTAATATCTGCGGGAATAGTAACTGCTGCAACTTGTTCTTTGGGTCCTTCATCCGTTTTATTATTGAACACGCCCATTGCAAAGCCGAAGAAATAAAACGCGGCCAGCAATAAATAAGGCAGTGGTGTCGATAATAATCCGAGAAAAAACATTCTTTTAAGTTTAGTTTCTAAATAACTTTTAGCAACAACGCGAATTGAACAGTTGCAATCAATTTTAGTTGAGCAAATGTAGTATTAACTTCAAAAAACTGTAGTTTTACCGCATTGATATTTGTCATTAAAATAACTGACAAGGTCTGCTACCTCAAATTAAACCCATATTCACAATTGTTACAAAATCATTACAAAGCAATTACACATCAATTAATTGTTTAAATTTATATTGCAATTTAGTTAGAATAAAACTAAAATTTTTTTCTGCTTGAATTGTTCTTATTCGCATCTTTGTCGTGCTTTTTGAGCTAATTCTCATTAAAACAAATGATATGAATTTTTCAGGTTTACTTAAGTATTTTGTTCCGAAAGAAAAGAAGTTCTACGCAATGTTTAACCAGGCTGCAGAAAACACCATTGAAGCATCTGTTGCTTTGGAGAAGCTAATCAATTCACCTGAGCTTGAAGATCGTAGAGCCTTGGGTCTTTCCATCAAAGCCATTGAGAAAAAAGGTGATGAATTTACCAATAAGATTTTCGATGTTCTTAACCAATCGTTTATCACACCTTTTGACCGTGAAGACATCAACGAATTAACTTCGACTATTGACGACGTTGTTGATTTGATCTATAGCGCTTCAGGCAAGATCGAGATTTATCGTTGTACTGTTTTCAGTCCGTTTATGAAAGATATGGTGGGATTGATTGCCCAGGGATGTGAGCTGATCAAAGTTGCGGTAAGCGGATTGGAAGACACAAAAAATTCAAGTAAAGTATTAAAAGCGTGTAAAGAAATCAACAGACTTGAAACCCGTATTGACGAGTACTACCACATGGCTATTTCGAGCCTGTTTGAAAATGAAAAAGATCCGATTGAGTTGATTAAACAAAAGGAAATTCTTTTAAATTTTGAAAAGGTAGCCAATAAAATGGAAGACGTTTCGGATGTTGTAAAAACAATCCTGGTAAAATATGCCTAATTAAGAAAGGGCTTTAAAAGTTTAATTTTAAAAATAGGTTATGCTTACCTTATTGATTGTTATTATAATATTGGCGTTTGCATTCGACTTAATCAACGGATTCCACGATGCTGCCAATTCCATTGCCACGATTGTTTCAACGAAAGTGCTTGCTCCACTGCCAGCTGTGCTTTGGGCTGCATTTTTCAACTTCATGGCATATTGGATTTTCGACCTAAAAGTAGCGAACACTGTTTCGAAAACTGTTGATGGCAGTGTAATAAGTCTCCAGGTTATTTTGGCTGGGATTATAGCAGCCATCATTTGGAACCTTCTGACCTGGTACTTAGGAATTCCTTCATCTTCATCGCATACATTGATCGGCGGATTTGCCGGTGCTGCTGTTGCACATACCGGAACATTTACAGTAATTAATCAGCCCGTTATCTTGAAAACGATCGGATTTATTTTCCTCGCTCCAATAATCGGGATGGTTATTTCATATTTCATTACGCTGATTATACTCTGGACTTGCCGGAGAGTTAATCCGCACCACGCCAACAAATGGTTCAGGCGGCTGCAGTTGGTTTCGTCAGGTGCATTCAGTTTGGGACACGGAGGGAGTGACTCTCAGAAAGTAGTTGGTATTATTAGTGCTGCGATGATGGTATATATTGGTCACTTAAACGCAAGCGGACTAGCCGTTCCGGAGTGGGCACATGTTACTGAAACTATCGATGCCGTTGGGAAACACCATTTGCATGTTCCGGCTTGGATACCAATCTTATGTTATACCGCCATTTCACTTGGCACCATGATGGGTGGCTGGAGAATTGTAAAAACAATGGGTTCTAAAATTACCAAAGTAACGCCAGTTGAAGGAGTTGCTGCGGAAACTGCAGGAGCGGTTACCTTGTTCGGAGTTTCTCAGGGACTTGGAATTCCTGTGAGTACCACGCATACCATCTCAGGTTCGATTATGGGTGTGGGAATGACCAAGCGTTTATCAGCTGTGCGTTGGGGTGTTGCCAACAATCTGCTTATTGCATGGGTTTTAACAATTCCTGTAAGTATGGTTATCGCTGGAATTGTTTATATCATAATGAAAACAATGGGAATTTAACTTCCCCGACAAATACAAAAAGTGCATGTAGAAGAGTTTTCTGCATGCACTTTTTTATTTGCCTAAACCGAAAAAATGAGTTGGTAATAAATTGGTCTTATCTTATTAAAGACGAATTGCTTCGCTTTTGTAAAACAAGCTGGCATTTTTGACGCTTTTGTTGAATTCTCATTATCTTAATAGCCGCAAAATTTATGAAAAATGAGAATATTGCTTGTTTGTCTTTATGTAGTTGCAACTCTATCGGCTTTTGCGCAAACAAAAACAGATAGTTTATTACAACTCGTTAATACAGCCGATGTACAGAAAAAAGCAGGAATATTCCTTGAACTGGCAAGGGCATCGATTAAAGATTCGGCAAAAGCAAATTATTACAACCGAAAAGCTTTTGCAATTGCGACGGCTCAAAATCAGAAAAAAGAACAGGCCACTTCTGTATATCTGGCCGCAAAAATCCTGTTTACATCCCGCAATTTCACTGAAGCAATAAAGGAATACGAAAAAGCCATTCCGTATTATCAGCACATCAACGATTCTACCGGAATGACCACTTGCTACAGCTACATTGGAATATCAAACTTTAATCTGTCAAAAAACAAAGAAGCGATAGCTGCATACCTCGAAGGGTTGAGACTAAGCAAGAACGATCCCGACTATAGTGCCGAACTCCTTGCCAATATTGGTTTGGCACACGATGTTATGGATAATTTTACCGAAGCCATTTCGTACTATAAAAAAGCATTGGCGCTCAATCAATCTATTCGCGACACAGGCAGCATGGCCATCGATTACGACTACCTTGGGATTACCTACAGCCGCTTAAAAAAGCCGGATTCATCGCTGGTAAACTACAACAAGGCACTCATTCTTTTCAAGAAAATGAAAAAAGAAGACCGCTACGCGGTATCGCTAACCAACACCGCATGGGTCCTCCAGAATTACCCGGATAGTTTGGATAAAGCGCTGAATTACTTCAATACGGCCTGGAAAAAATTTCAGGAATTGGGCTGGAATCATTATGAACCCGACATCAATCATGGGATCGGCAACATTTTGAGCAAACAGGGAAAATACAACGAAGCAATCGTCTTGCTAAAAAAAAGTATTTCCCAGGCCATTGCACTAAAGCGAGAGTTTTTACTTAAAAAGCAAATTTACGGTGCACTCGCCGAAACCTATCAGAAGAAAGGCGATTACAGAAATGCCTACGAGAATCAAATTTTATATACTCAGTACAACGATAGTGCCGTTCAAAAGGAAAAATTCGAACAAATTTCGCGACTCGAAAAACAGTATGAAACCGAGAAAAAGCAAAATGAAATCATGCGTCTTCAGAGCCGTGAAGAGCTAATGAATGTTGAATTGCACAAAAACAAACAGCTTAAAACGCTGGGGTTTGTCACTGCCTGTTTGTTGTTGTTTTTTGTGATGTACGTTCTGTCCAAATATTACGACAAGATCAAGCTAAATAAACTTCTGGAAACCAAAAACAAACGGATTGAGCAAAGCGAAAGCGAGTTAAGACAATTGAACGCTGCCAAAAATAAGTTCTTTTCCATCATTGCACACGATCTCAAAAACCCGTTCCACAACATCATCGGATACTCACAACTTCTTACCAGCGAGTACGATAACTTTAACGAAACCGAAAGAAAAAAATTTGCTGCCAGTATCAACCAGTCAACGAACAATGTTTTCCGACTGCTTCAGAACCTTTTGGAATGGTCTCGTGCGCAAACCGGGAGGCTGGTGTTTCTTCCACGAGAAATAGACTTTGGTCATATCCTGAAAAACGCCTTGAGCGTGCTGCGTCCTTTGGCCGACCAAAAACAAATCAGCATTGAACTGGACTACGACGAAGAATTGACCATTTTTGCCGATCCGCAAATGATCGAAACCGTGTTGCGCAACCTCATCAATAATGCGATAAAATTTACTCCGGAGCATGGAAAAATAACTATTTCGGCCAGGCTAGCCAACGAACAGGTTGAAATCAGAATTACCGATACCGGCATTGGCATCGCCGAAAAAGAAGCTCAAACACTGTTTAAAATCGATTCAACAATTAAACGAAAAGGCACAAACAACGAAGATGGTTCAGGCTTGGGGCTCATCCTGTGCAAAGAATTCGTGCATAAACACAATGGCTCAATCAGCGTAGAAAGCACGCCGGGAAAAGGAAGTTCGTTCTACTTTATCCTGCCTCAAATTTCAGTGTAAAAAAAGGTTTTCCAGAAAGTTCCTGAAGAATCTTCCTGAAAAACCCTACAAACTATGTTGTTCCCAAAACCTATTTCGAACCAAACATTTTAAATAAATCCTGTGGTTTTTCGGCAAACGTTTCGCTGAACATCACCACCGTAAACGCTACAAAGGCAATAAAAGCAAGTACAATCAAAATTTGCGTCCACGATGTTTTTTGTATTTCGTGACGGTCTTTAATTTCGCAAACTTCGCCGGGGCAATACTTCGCTTTCTTTCCATAAAACCAGCCATAAGTAAGGCACCCGAGGCAAATTCCGAAAGCCGACTCAAAAAGGAGAAAGATCAGGCAGATCAAGCAAATCAAGCCTGAAATAGGACTATATGAATTTAAGTAAACAACTAGCACCAACATGGTTAAAACCAATGTCAACCCGATTACCCAGGCAAATTTTTTCTGAGCTGCACCAACATATTCGGGTGTTTGCCTGCGCACAATCAACCGGCCAATAATTAATGTTGGAGCATACTTCGGATTAACAAAAACCCGAATTAAAAAATCGAACAGGAAAGCCAGAATGAAATACTTTAACTGCGAAAAGCTTCCTTTCATTATGGCTGTATTAATAGCCATAAATGCCCATGCAAACAAAATTCCGGCAGCGGCCCGAATTTCGCGTTCGTTTAAAACCGGAATCTCGTATCCCGGGACATCTTCTCCAAATTTGAACAGTTTGCTCATAAAGTGTGGTATTAGTGATAATATGTTTTCTTTGAACAGTCAAAACACGCTTTAGTTCTAAACTCACTTCTACTTAAAAGTAATTGATTATTAAAAATTATTACAATTACCCTGAAAAAATGTAACCAGCTGTCGGCAGCCCTGACTAAATAACAAAAAACACGATTGATGAACGATTCAAAAGAACTTCGGTTCAAGCAAATCATTGAAGAAAACAAACTCCGGATCGACGGTATTTGCCGGTACTACTCGTCGAATTCGGAAGACCGGAAAGATTTGTACCAGGAAATTCTGGTCAACATTTGGAAAAGTCTCGACAAGTTTCGCGGCGATTCGGCCATCAGCACCTGGATTTACC
>DAOPZV010000080.1:0-16254 GCA_035353575.1 Prolixibacteraceae bacterium
TCCTGATCGGCAAAACGTTCCTTCATTCGGCGGCGGTTTTCAACCAAGTTGAAACAGCGGGCAATCAGTTCATTCATTCGGAAAGGCTTGGTGACGTAGTCGTCGGCTCCAGTTTTCAGTCCTTCTACAATTTCTTCTTCAGAATCGCGCGCTGTTAGCAAAATTACCGGCAAGTGGCTGGTTAGTGGATCGGCTTTTAGTTTGGCGCAAAACTCAGTACCAGTCATTCCGGGAAGCATCACGTCCGAAATAATCAGATCGAACATTTCCTCGTTCAGCAATTCGTAGCCTTTTTCTACTGAGCCAACTGCCCTCACGGTAAAGTAGTTTTTCAGCTCGTCGGCCACAAAACGGAGCATCGGTTCTTCGTCCTCGATCAGTAAAACGGAAGCTTTTTCTCCCCAGTTTAGTTTCGATAAATCAATATCTTCCTTTTTTGCTTCCGATTCTTTCTCCAGCTTTTTTTCTGCCGGAAGCAAAGGCAAAGTCACATAAAAACAAGTCCCGTGAATGCCGTCACTCATAACTTCAATCGTTCCCTGACAAAGAGTAATCAGTTCTTTTACAAGTGATAAACCAATGCCACTACCTGGAATTTTGCTGAATTTTTCATTTTTCAGACGATAAAAGCGGTCGAAAATATTTTGCTGCATGTCTTTCGGAATTCCGGGACCAGAATCGCTAACCCAAATCTGAAGTTTATCGTTTGGCTGATCGACGCGCGCTGTGAGTTCAACTTTTTCGTTTTCAGGAGTATATTTAAAGGCATTTGAAAGCAGATTAACCACAATTTTCTCGAGCTTATCGGCGTCGTATTTTGCCCAAAGTTCGCGAGGATTATAATTGTACTCGAAGAGTATATTTTTCTCGTGAGCCAGCGGAATATAATAGTTCGAAATCGTTCGGATTTGTCCGATTAAATCACCGGGGCTGAGTTCTAACTGGATTTTGCCTGCTTCAAGCCTGCGGAAGTCAACAACCTGATTCACCAGGTTTTTCAGGCGTTGAACATTGTTGTAAATCAATTCCAGGTTACTTTCCACGTCGCCGCGCTTTTTCGCCTTATCAATCAACTTCTGGAGCGGCAGCGAAATTAAGGTCAGTGGTGTTTTTAGTTCGTGAGAGATGTCGGTGAAAAGTCTCAGTTTCAGTTGGTCGAGCTCGTGAATTTGTTTGTTTCGGGCGTATAAGCGGATTAAAAGCCAAACGATAATTCCGAGGAAAGTGAGAATTGTAAGAATGAACCAGGCTCGTTGGAAAACCGGGCGAAGAACGGTGAATGAAATGTGAGCAGGTTTTGTTTCGATGTTGTTGTCCAAATCGCGGCAACGAATTTCAAAATTGTATTTTCCGGGGTTCAAGGCCAGAAAAACAGTCGATTTTTCGGTAGAGAATGGCGACCATGAATTGTCATTTAACCGGTAAGAAAACTCAAGTTTTTGAGCGGACGTCTGGTTCCAGAAATCTGTTCCGTTGTATGTAATAATTACGTTTCCAGCCGATGAAATCTCCTTGTCGGAAAAAGAAATTGTTGTTTTGGGTGGCTTGTTTTCTTTTCGGTAATAGGTGGTTTTAAATACGTTGGGACTTTCCACAACATTCTTGAAATCGTATAAATACCATTCGCGGGTGGCTTGGTTTACCCAAAGTGCACCATCATCCGATTTTCTGAGGTAGCCACGTTCTCGTTGTATATTTAATTCAGGATGAGTGATTTGTGAAATAAACTGATGCCCATCAAAAAACGAGATGCCTTTGTCGGAGGCAATATAAACCGACGAGTCGTTTTCGGCCAGAATGTTGGTAACCATGTTGCTGGCCAAACCATTAAGCGTGGTAAAGCGAGTCCATTTCTTGCCGTCGTTGTAAAACAGTCCTGTTCCGCCCTGGGCAACCCATATCCTGTCGGTGAGCGTTATGGCTATATCGTCGGTCCATGTGCGGGTCTTTGTCGGAAGTTCAATGTCGTAAGTCTTTTTACCGTCGAACATGTTCACACTATTTCCGGAGAAATACAGGTTCCCGTTTGAGGTGCAACCAATTGAAGGAATACGCTGCGGAACAATTTTGCTTGTATAATTGTGCCAGCTTCCTTTCTTATAGTTATAGGTAACGAAACCCCCGTTAAAGGTTGTATTGTCGAGCTCAAGTACCCCATTCACCGGAAAGGCAAGGGCCGAGTCGCCAAGCTCACAAATACCGTCATAGGCAATACCAAGGTACAAATCGGGAAACGTGAGGGTATTCCAGCGACCATTCAAAAAGCGGGCAATTGCGGCTTTATGGTTCTGGCTTCCTGCTGCCCACAGTCCACTTTTTTTCGAGTAAAACAGGCTCATGGCCATATCCATTGTGCCGTCAGATGTGGTGTATTTCTGAAAATATTGCATTTCCCGGTCACAGGAAACGATTTGGCCAGTGTTGGTTGTAAACCAAAATTTTCCATCCGGAGTATTGCAATTGAAATTTAGGCCCAGAAAAGTACTGTAATTTTTTGCTGAAAGGTCGAGCTTCAGCAATGTGCCGTTCGTGCCATAAATAATCATGTTCCCATTTTTGTCGGCATATATTTCGAGGAACGAAAGTGGCAGCGAAACATCGGGATACTGATAAACTTTCCATCCTGAGCTTGTTAGCGAATACAATTTGCTGTGGCCGCCAATCCACAGATTGCCGTCAGGTGTTTCCACAATTGAATTTAGGACATTATCGCCGCCGTATTCTTTCAGATCGATAGTTTTCCACTTTTCTTCTCGAATAAAGTATTGGGCTGGTTTAATATTGGGGTTTCCTGTCGTGATAATCAGAGAACTAGAGTGCTCGCAGATGCCAGTTATCTCAGAGGAAGCAATTGACGGAACCTTTAGAAACTTCCATTCGGCAATATTTTTTGACGGATGCGGAAGCTCTACTGAAGCAATGTTTTTATCCTGAAGATTAACCACCATCCAAATCTTCTGCTGCTTGTTTAATGTAAGGTTTAAAACCGGGAAGTGAAATTCGCGAATTGAGTTTGGCCTGTAATCGTTCGATTTAGCTGTGTTGATAATATTTTTAATCGCACCGTTTCCGTCAATCTCAAAAAAGCCTTCAGGATTAAGGCAATATAGGGCTTTAGTTGTAATTTTTAGAAGTCCGAATTCACAACCAATCCAGGCATTTCCATTCTGATCGTTTAGGAAATTGGTCTGCGAGTTGAATTTGAAATTCAGGATTTTTCTGAACTCTCCTTCTTTGTATCTATATATCCCGCTTGAAGTAGCCACCAGCAGATTGTTGTCCTTTTCGAAAATCATCGATTGAACCGTTGTACTGTCGGGAGCAAACTGCACGGCGCGGTAACCATCGTAGTACACCGTTTTATTGCCAATGCCCATCCACATTCCGGCATTGTTTTCGCGGGCAACGCACGAAATCCGTATGGTGTCATAGCCCGGGAATTCGGTCCAGCGCCATGGTTCTAAAACCGGGTTTGCCATTTGCGGCCTATAAGGCTCAACAGCCTGTATTTGTTGGACAGAAAAGAGTACAATAAGCAGAAAAATAAATTTCAGGCTTCTGATCACGTTTAGAGTTGTTGGGTTTTGTTGTACGGGTCTCAAAAGTAATAAATTTTAAGGCAAACAGCGGCTTGTAAAGTAAATTGAACGACCCGCAGTTATTCCTGTACAATCTCATTTTAATGCCGCTGTTAAAGGTTTATATTTACTGCCTCAATCGGCTTAAATAATAACATTCAAATATTCATTATGCGCCATTTATTTTTTCTGATTCTGGCTGTCTTTGCAAGTCAGTTTTCGTTTGCTCAGTTTGATAAGTATTTTGAGCAAAAATCGTTGCGCCTGGATTATTACCACTGCGGAAATGCCTCGGGCGAAAAATATTATTTCGACGAACTTATCCAGGAACCAAACTGGGGAGGCTCGGAAACCAACCTTATTGATACCAAAGGTTATGGGTCGCATTTCGTTGAAGTGCGTACTATCGATAGCAACCAACTCATATATTCGCGCGGTTATTGCACGCTGTTCGACGAATGGCAGACAACCGACGAAGCCAAAACAACTGAGGTCTGTTATCCTGAATCGGTTATTGTGCCTTTCCCAAAACAAAAAGTAGTGGTTTCGATTTTATCGCGAAACGGCAAAGACGCTTTTGAAAAAAGGTTTGAATACACCGTTGATCCGCAAAGTTACTTTATCAAGAAAGAACAGGAGAAACTTCCGGTGTTCGATGTTGTTCATTCGGGCGAACCGAAAAATAAAGTGGACATTGTTTTGCTTCCGGAAGGATATACTTCAGGTCAGGAAGAGCTTTTCAAGGCCGACTGCAAAAAGTTTGCTGATGAATTTTTTAGGTATGCTCCATATTCAGAAAATAAGGACAAATTCAATATTCGCGGTGTTTGGGCTGCTTCGAAAGACGAGGGCCCGGATGTTCCGGGGAAGAACATCTGGAATAAAACCCGCCTCAATGGCTCGTATTACACTTTTGATTCGGAACGCTACCTGATGATCAAGGATTTTCAGGGGGTGCGTGATGTAGCTGGCAATGCGCCTTATGATTACATTTATATTCTGGCCAATACAGATAAATACGGCGGCGGCGCGATTTTTAATTTCTACGGAATTAGCGCAGCCCATCACGACAGCGAGACCGGGAAAATATACATTCATGAATTCGGGCACCTGTTTGCCGGGTTGGGCGACGAGTACGTTGGCGGAGTTGAATATTCCGATTTCTATCCGGCTGGAGTTGAACCTTGGGAACCCAACCTAACTACTTTGGTGAACTTCGAGAGTAAATGGAAAGGTATGTTGCCTGCCGGAACTCCGGTTCCAACACCTGCCAAGCCAGAAAACAAACAGAAACTAGGCGTTTACGAAGGTGGCGGGTATGTATCGAAAGGCGTTTATCGCCCCTGGATCAATTGCCTGATGAATAATTTGCACACTATCGATGTTTTTTGCCCGGTTTGCAACAAGGCCATTCAGGATATGATTGATTTTGATACCAAATAACCATACAATAAAGAAATTTTTTGTGCGATTTCTACCAACTAAAAAGAGCCGTTCTTCGATGAGGAACGGCTCTTTTTAATGGTTATCTTCCTCCCGGTGGACAGTGGGTTTTCAGGTAATTGGTGTAAAGCGTAGATAAATGTTTTTGGGTGCCTTCGCCTTCCGAAATGCTGTGTGTGCGGTTGGGGTAGGGCATAAACTGAAACTGCTTGTTGTACTTGATAAGCTCGTTTATTAGCATCTCAGCATTTTGGTAATGCACATTGTCATCGCCTGTCCCATGAATATACAGCAGATTTCCTTTCAGGTTTTTTGCGTAGGTAATCGGCGAACCTTTCACAAAGTCTTCCTTGTTTTCCTGAGGCAAACCCATATAACGTTCCTGGTAAATGTTGTCGTAAGTAAGTTGGTTTCCAACACCGGCAATCGCGATACCGGTTTTATAAATTTCGGGATGTTGAAACATGAGGTTTAATGTTGCTGAACCGCCGCCGCTCCAGCCCCACACGGCCACGCGAGACGTATCGACGAAATTCCATTTTAGTATCTCTTCGGCAGCAGCTGCCTGGTCCTGGATGTTAACCTGACCAACTTTCCGGTAGATCGATTTTCTCCACTCGCGGCCTTTGGGTTCGGGCGTTCCACGGTTATCGAGCGACATATAAATGTATCCGTCTTCGGCCATGTTGCCAATATATAGTCCGTTGTGTCCAATTCCGTAGGTATCAGAAACGGTTGCCCCGGCAGGTTCGGTGTAAACGTAAAATACAACAGGGTATTTTTTTGAAGGATCGAAGTCTCTGGGTTTAACCATCCATCCGTCCATTTCGACATTATCTTTGGTTTTTATTTTGAAAAACTCGGTGCTTGGCTTTTCCTGGAGCGAATCGAGTTTTGCAACAATGCTTTCCTTTTCAGTAATTGGCTTTTGGTTGGCTACCGCGATAATTTCGTGCGATGGCTTGGTAAAATGGTTCGAAAAAGTATGAAATGCATACTTTCCGTTGGCTGAGAAAGAGTAATTGTTGGTTCCTTTCAAAACTGCTGGAGTCAATAATTCGGGCTGGGAACTGCCATCGAGTTTAGTCCGGTACAGGTATTTCTGCGTTGCATTTTCCGGCGATGCAGTGTAATATACAAATCCTGATTTAGTATCAGTAAGTTCGTAATCAATTACATCGTGGTTTCCTTTTGTGACCAGTTTTTCAGGCTTCCCATCAAGCGAAACCTGGTAAAAGTGACGACATCCGTCTTTTTCCGAAGTCCAAAGTATGCTTTTCCCGTCATTCAGCCAGGTGAAATTGTTGGTGTAATCGATGGTATAAGTGTTGCCGGGTTGAAAGAGATCGATCCAGGCATCATCGGTTTCTTCATATATTGATTTTGTTTCTCCCGTCAGTGCGTTTGCCAACAACAGCTTACTTTCGTTTTGCTTTCGGTTGAGCTGCTGAATCAGCAATTGATTGGTTGCCGGAACGAATTCCATTCTCACAATATAATGTTGTGCGGGGTCGCCGGGAAGACTCATCCACTTTGTTTTAGCATCAGCCAGCGAAACTACACCAACCCTGCAAGCCGATGGCGTTTCGCCAACTTTTGGATATTCGATTGGAATTGGTCGTGAATATATCGAATCGGTGTTGTTGATCATGTAAAACTTCTTGATCTTGCTTGCATCCAGCTGCCAGTATGCGATCGACTTGGAATCGGGGCTCCAGCGGAAACCATCGCGGCAAAAAAACTCCTCCTCGTAAGCCCAGTCAAAGGTCCCGTTAATCAAAGTAACGGTTCCGTCTGATGTCAAAGGTTTTATGCTGGAGGTAGCCAATTCTTCAGTATAAAGGTTGTTGTTACTCACATAGGCAACCGATTTTCCGTCAGGAGAAAACTTGGCAAACATCAGCGACGAAACGGGCAATGATTTTCCGAGTTGAGTTAGCGAATTGTTTTTTAGATCCAGAACCCAATAATCGCCCTTGGTTCTCAACCGCCAAACTCGCATCGTATTTGTGAAAAGTAATATTTTTTGTTTGTCAGCTGAAAAGGAATAATAGCTGATTTTTAGTGGTTGCTGGCTGCCTTGCGGTGTGAGCTGCTGCTTCGAAATGATCACTTTGCTTTTGTTTTCGGGCAAAGTGTATTGAACTACTTCGTCGTTTTCCATCCGAAAATAGGAGTTGTCGTCAGCCGACCATTTGATGCCACTTTGGGAAAAAGCATAAAAACACTGAAAGAAAAATAAAACCAATATGATGGCAGATTTTGTTTTCTTTCGTTTATTCGAAAAATTCGCTTTAAAATGCATAAGGTAAATAGTTATTTGTTTTTTTGATTCTTTTTGTCTGTTTTAGAAAGAGTCCGTTTTAAGCAAGGAGCTTCAAAATAATAAAATACTTTTATTGCTACTATGCCTTAAAATTAAGTGGGGAAGCCAAAAGTACAGATTCAAAAATTTTATGAATATGACTTTTTATATCTTTATCATCAAAATCAGGATAACATTAATAAATGTATCAAATTTGAATAAATATTCACATAAAATGTATATTTATTTATTTTGAACTATCTTTGACTTTCAAATTGAAATCATGCTATTAGCTGGCTTAGGCCATATATAAATGTATTAAAAATGATTGGATACATTTTAAACGCGAATATAAATTTTTGAAATACAAATTATTATAGATGAAATAGCCATGTGAGCTAAAGCACGCACCAACCAAAAATGTATAAATGGCTATTCCATGAGTAGGTGCGACCGTTAAATAGAAAAGTAAAAATTTATACGAATGAAACTTTGGGATAAGGGAACAACAGTCAATTCGCTGATTGAACAGTTTACAGTGGGGAAAGACAGGGAGATGGATTTGTATCTGGCAAAATTCGATGTCCTGGGATCGATTGCTCATGCAAAAATGCTGACCACAATTAACCTGCTGACCGAGAAGGAATTTGCCGAACTGCATCAGGAATTGATTTGCATTTATGAGGTTATAGAGAAGGGCGAGTTTGTGATTGAAGATGGTATCGAAGACGTTCACTCGCAGGTGGAACTAATGTTAACCCGAAAACTTGGAGATACTGGTAAGAAAATTCACAGTGGTCGTTCGCGCAACGATCAGGTTTTGCTCGACCTTAAACTTTTTACCCGTTCTGAAATAGAAAAACTCGTTATGCTGGTTTGCGAACTTTTCGATAAGTTACTCACCAAAGCATTGCTGAATCGCGAATACCTGATGCCCGGCTACACACATTTACAGGTTGCCATGCCGTCGTCGTTTGGCCTTTGGTTTGGAGCCTATGCCGAAAGTTTGGTTGACGATTTGGTATTGTTGAAAGCGGCTTACCAGGTTACCAATCAAAATCCACTTGGATCGGCTGCCGGTTACGGTTCGTCGTTTCCGCTCGACAGGCACCTGACTACCAATTTACTTGGATTCAGTTCAATGAATTACAATGTGATTTATGCCCAGATGGGACGCGGAAAGATGGAAAAAACAGTGGCCTTTGCACTTTCGTCGATTGCTTCAACCATTTCGAAATTTGCATTCGACGTTTGCCTTTTTATGAGTCAAAATTTCGGTTTTGTATCGCTTCCCGACGAATTAACTACAGGCTCGAGCATTATGCCGCATAAGAAAAATCCGGATGTATTTGAGCTTGTTCGTTCGCATTGCAATAAAATTCAAGCTATTCCATATCAAATAAACCTGATGACCAACAATTTGCCAAGCGGATATTTTCGCGATTTGCAGATTTTGAAGGAAGTCTTTCTTCCTGCATTTCAGGAGTTGGCCGACTGCATAAGCATTGCCGGTTTTGCAATCGATAATATGACTGTGAAGACAGATATTATGACCGATGCCCGTTACAAGTATGCCTACAGCGTTGAAGATGTAAATAAGCTTGTAATGCAGGGAGTTCCGTTCAGAGATGCCTACAAACAAGTAGGAATGCAGATTAATGCCGGAACTTACGAGCCAACAACAGAGGTGAATCATACTCACGCCGGAAGTATTGGAAATTTGTGTCTGGATGAGATTGCAGATAAGATGGTTGCAGTGGTGGGAGGCTTCGAATTTGAGCAGATTGAAGCTGCTTATTCGAATTTATTAAACAGAAAGAGCTAACAAATCGTAAGCAAAGAATAAATTGTAATGACTTTTTGAAAGTACGTGATCTGTTAATTAATCGTTATCTTTTGGAGTGATAAGCCTGGGATCGTCTAAATTAATTAAATTTTAATCGTCTGAATTTCAGAGTTTTGATATTTTAGAAAACTTAATTCAGCGCAATAAATGCAATGCTGATTGAAGTAAAAACTGTTTTTTAGATTGGACTTTAGTATAAATATTGCTAATTTCGCTTTCAAATTGAAAGAAAAAAGATTGATTTACTTATAAATTTTCGTTTTCGTGGATTGATTTGCTACTAATGGTTAAAATAACAAGTCTTTCCCCTGTTCACGGAACAAAACAACAATAGAGAGATGAAGAATTTAGGATTGCCAAAAGCGCAGGGGTTGTACGATCCAGCCAATGAGCACGATAACTGCGGTATCGGTTTCGTTGCTCACATCAAAGGCCAGAAATCGCACGACATTATCGAAAGAGGTTTGCAGGTTCTCGAAAACATGGAGCACCGCGGAGCCACCAGTGCTGACAACAAGACTGGTGATGGTGCCGGTATCCTTATGCAGATTCCGGATCAGTACATTAAAGAAGTATTGAAGGTTGACATTCCTTCGTCAGGAAAATTCGGAACCGGTTTGATTTTTTTCCCGCAAGACAGAAAAGAAGCTGCTCTTTGCCAGGATGTTTTAACGAAATACATTGCACAGGAAGGACTGACGCTCATTGAGTACCGTGATGTTGCGGTTGATAGTTCTGCTCCCGGCGAAATTGCAAAGCAGACCGAACCCTACATTCGTCAGGTATTTGTAAAGGCTGATCTTGAACAAGACGTTCTCGAGCAAAAACTTTATCTGGTGCGGAAACAGGCCGAAAAGGAAATCAGAGCTTCGAAGCTGAAGTTTAAAGATGCGTTCTATGTTCCAAGCTTGTCAACTAAGACCATTATTTATAAAGGAATGCTTACCTCTGGTCAGTTGAGGGAATATTTCAAAGATCTGACTCATCCTAAATTCACCAGTGCCATTGCGTTGGTGCACTCTCGTTTCAGTACCAATACTTTCCCAACCTGGGATTTGGCCCAGCCATTCCGCGTAATAGCTCATAACGGAGAAATAAATACAATTAAAGGCAACCGAATGTGGATGTCGGCTCGCGAAACGCTTCTGAAATCAGAAGTTTACGGCGAGGACCTTCACAAGTTGTTCCCGGTAATTGAACCCAATAAATCCGACTCGGCGTCATTCGATAATGCGCTGGAGTTTCTTCACATGACCGGACGTACAATTCCGCATGTACTTTGTATGATGATTCCTGAATCGTTCAACGAAAAGAACCCAATTCCGGATAGTCTGAAGTCGTTCTACGAATACCATTCAACGATTATGGAACCATGGGACGGTCCGGCATCGATGGTATTTTCGGATGGACGTTACATCGGAGGGACACTCGACCGCAACGGTTTGCGTCCGTCGCGCTTCGTGATTACCAAAAACGATATGATCGTGATGGGATCGGAAGTTGGTGTACAGGTTTTCGCTCCCGAAGAAGTGAAAGAAAAAGGTCGTTTGCGTCCAGGCAAGATTTTGCTGGTTGATACGAAACTGGGTATTATCATTCCCGATAAAGAAGTTAAAGCACAATTGAGTTCGCGTAATCCTTACGGAAACTGGCTGAAAGAAAACCGCGTTCAGATGGCTGACATTGCTGTAAAACAGCGTTTCCCGTCAACAATGGGCGATCAGTTCATGACTTACTCAAAAACCTTCGGGTACTCAAAAGAAGACATGAGCATGATTCTGAAACCAATGGCGCTCACCGGCGATGAACCAACCAGTTCGATGGGTAATGATACTCCTCTGGCTTGTTTCTCCGAAAAACCACAGCGTTTCTTCAATTATTTCCGCCAGGTGTTTGCGCAGGTTACCAACCCGCCAATCGACTCAATTCGAGAAGGTTTGGTAATGTCGCTTACCAATTACATTGGTTCGTTGCACACCAATATTTTGGACGAGTCGCCGACACATGCTCAGTTGATCAAGTTCGAAGATCCGATCATTACTAATACCGACCTCGGAAAAATTAAAGATTATAAGCATGAACAGTTCTCGCATGTAACTATCCCGATGGTTTTCCCGGTTAAAGATGGCATTGAAGGCTTCAAAAAGGCTTTCGATAACCTTCTGAAGCTGGCAGAACAAGCTGTTGATGATCACAAAAACTTCATTATTCTTTCTGACCGTCAAATTTCCGAAGAATTTGCACCGATACCTTCGTTGCTTGCTGTTGCTGCAGTTCATCACCATTTGATTCAGACACAGAAGAGGATGCAGATTGGTATCATTGTAGAAACTGCTGAGGCACGCGAAGTAACTCATTTTGCCATGCTGCTTGGCTACGGAGCCAGCGTGGTAAATCCATACCTTGCTTTCGCGGCAATCGACGATATGGTTAAAACAGGCGAAATCAATATTGAATATACCAAAGCCCGCTACAATTACATCAAATCAATTAACAAAGGTTTGCTGAAAATCCTTTCAAAAATGGGTATTTCAACACTCCGCAGTTATCATGGTTGTCAGTTGTTTGAAGCAATTGGTGTATCAACAGAAATCATTAACAAGTATTTCACCGGAACTGCTTCTAAATTCAGTGGCATTGGGTTCGAAGAAATTTGCAAGGAATCTGTTCTTTTCCACAAAGAAGCATTCGGAAAAAAGAGAAATAATTCAACCGATCGTTTTGAATCGGCTGGAACATACCATTATCGCAAATACGGCGAACACCATTCATGGAATCCTGAAACCATCGGGCTTTTGCAATGGGCTACCCGTACTAACGATTACAAGGTTTATAAAGAATTCAGTAAAAAAGTTGACAGCGAAACAGCTAATCCAACCTTTATTCGCGGTTGCCTGAATTACAAACGTAATCCGATCGACATTTCGAAAGTTGAACCGGTTGAAAACATCATGAAGCGTTTTGTTACAGGTGCAATGTCGTACGGTTCAATCAGCAAGGAAGCCCACGAAGCACTGGCTGAGGCAATGAACTCGATTGGCGGACGCAGCAATACCGGTGAAGGAGGAGAAGATGCCGAACGTTTTGCTACAAACAAACGAAGTGCAATTAAACAGGTGGCTTCAGGCCGTTTTGGGGTGACCAACAGTTATCTCACCAACGCCGATGAGTTGCAGATTAAAATCGCTCAGGGTGCAAAACCTGGTGAAGGAGGCCAGTTGCCTGGATTCAAGATCAATAGCATCATCGGTAAGTTGCGTCATTCAACACCGGGGATCACGCTTATTTCGCCTCCGCCTCACCACGATATTTATTCGATTGAGGACCTGGCTCAGCTTATTTTCGATCTGAAAGTAACCAATCCGCGTGCGAAAGTATCGGTTAAACTGGTTGCCGAAAATGGAGTAGGTACAATTGCTGCCGGTGTGGCCAAAGCTTATTCTGATTTGATTACCATTTCGGGATGCGAAGGCGGTACAGGTGCAAGTCCGGCAAGCTCTATCAAGTATGCAGGTTTGCCTGTTGAGCTGGGTATTGCCGAAACGCAGCAGACTTTGGTGATGAACAACCTTCGCGGACGCGTAAAACTGCAGGTTGATGGTCAGCTTAAAACTGGTCGCGACGTGGTTATTCTGGGTTGCCTTGGTGGTGAAGAATTTGGTTTTGCCACTTCAGCACTGATCACTTTAGGCTGTATCATGATGCGTAAATGCCACTTAAACACTTGTCCTGCCGGTGTTGCCACACAGGACGAAACCCTGCGTAAACGTTTCATTGGCCGCTCCGAATTTGTAGTGAATTACTTCCGCTTCATTGCAACCGAAGTTCGCGAAATTCTGGCTGAAATGGGTTTCACTTCGTTCGACGACATTGTTGGACGTGCCGATCTTCTTGAGCAAAACAAGGAAGTAGGCAACTGGAAAATGAAGAAAATGGACTTCTCGCGTATCATTTATATGCCTGAAGAAGCCAAACAATACGATATCCGTAACACCTATCCGAACATCAAGTCGGTTGACGAACACATGGGCCACACCCTTATTCGTGATGCCAACAAGGCCATCAAGAGCAAGGAGAAAGTTTGGCTTGCTTACAACATCACCAATGTTGACCGTACGGTAGGAGCCATGCTTTCGGGAGAAATTTCACGCCGCTACGGTGAAGCAGGTTTGCCAAACAACACCATCATGGTGAATTTCTCCGGAACTGCCGGACAAAGCTTTGGCGCTTTCCTTGTAAAAGGAGTGAGCTTCCGCCTCGAAGGCGATTCGAACGACTACATCGGGAAAGGTTTATCTGGCGGACGTATCATTGTGGTGCCACCGGTTGGCTCAACATTTAATCCTGAAGAAAACATCATTGTAGGTAATACTTCGTTCTACGGAGCAACTTCAGGCGAAGCATACATCCGTGGTGTGGCCGGCGAACGTTTCTGTGTGCGTAACTCAGGAGCCAAAGCGGTAATTGAAGGTAGCGGCGACCACTGCTGCGAATACATGACCGGTGGACGTGTTGTTGTACTCGGGCAAACAGGCCGTAATTTTGCTGCCGGTATGAGTGGTGGTATTGCTTACGTACTCGATGTAAACGGCGACTTTGAATATTACTGCAACAAAGGTCTGGTTGAACTTGGGCCGGTTGAAGACAAAGCCGATATTGTTGAGTTACAGGACATGATCAACAAACACCTGTTGTACACGCAAAGTACGATGGCTGCCAAAATTCTGACGAACTGGGACGAATACCTGCCTAAATTTGTGAAGGTTATTCCGTTCGAATACAAGAAAGTGCTGGAAGAAATGAAGCTCCGCGAACTGGAAGCAAAACTTCAGTTAAGCGAAGACAATCCAACCCGTCACGAATAGAAAAGTTTGGAGTCTGGAGTGCCTAAAGTTCGGAGTTAAAACTTCGGGCGCTCTATAATTTAAATAATGAAATGCGAAAAGATTCGGAGTTAAAACTTTAGGCACTTCGAACTTTAGGCACTCGACACTTTAAAAATAAAAACATCATGGCTAATCCAAAAGGGTTCATGTTAATCGGACGGAAAGAAGCAGGTTATCGTCCGTTGAACGACAGAATATACGACTACGGTGAAGTAGAACAAACACTAGACGATAAAGACCGCATTGATCAGGCAGCCCGCTGCATGGATTGTGGGGTCCCATTTTGCCACTGGGGTTGCCCGGTAGGCAGTAAAATTCCGGAATGGCAGGATATGGTTTACAAAGCCGACTGGAAAGGCGCTTATGAAGTATTGAATTCAACAAATAGTTTTCCTGAATTTACAGGTCGCGTTTGTCCTGCACCGTGCGAAAAATCGTGTGTGCTGGCCATTCACAACGAGGCCGTTACCATTCGCGAAAACGAAGCATCAACTGTTGAACATGCCTTCAATTTAGGTTTCGTTCATCCGCGTATTCCCGAAGTTCGTACCGGGAAGAAAGTTGCCGTAGTTGGTTCAGGTCCTGCCGGTTTGTCGGCTGCCGATTTGTTGAACCAGGCAGGCCACGAGGTGACTGTTTTCGAGAAGAACAGTGCCATTGGCGGTTTACTCCGCTTCGGTATTCCCGATTTCAAGCTAAGTAAAACGATCATCGACCGTCGTCTGGCTATCTTCCTCGACGAAGGCATCAATTTCAAAACCAATGTTACGGTTGGGGTTGACATCACCAAAGAGCAGTTGCTTGAGCAATTCGATGCTGTAGTTTTGGCAATGGGAGCCGAGGCTCCGCGCGATCTTCCGGTTGAAGGCCGAGAGCTGAAGGGCGTGCACTTTGCAATGGAATTTCTAAGTCAGTCGAACAAGCGCATTGCCGGAGAACTTATTCCCGAAGAGCTGAGCATTTTGGCAAAAGATAAAAAGGTGCTGGTAATTGGTGGTGGTGACACGGGTTCAGACTGTGTTGGAACATCGGTTCGCCAGAAAGCCAAAAGCGTTACGCAAATCGAAATTTTGCCTAAACCGGCAAGTGAGCGTGCTGCTAACAATCCGTGGCCATACTGGCCCAACACCTTGCGTACATCAAGTTCGCACCTCGAAGGTTGTGAACGTCGCTGGAGCCTTTCGACCAAACGCCTGATCGGAGAAAATGGCGTAGTGAAAAAAGCTGAATTGGTTACCGTAATGTGGGAAGCCGATGCCAATGGCCGCTGGATCATGACTGAGAAAGCCGGTTCAGAAGAGATAGTTGAGGCCGATTTGGTATTGTTGTCAATGGGTTTCACGCAGCCGGTGCACAATGGTTTGCTCGATACGCTTGGCCTGGAATATGATGCCCGCGGCAACGTGAAGGTGAACGATAAAAAGCAAACTTCGATTGCCAAGGTATTTGCCTGCGGCGACGTTGAATCGGGTGCAAGCCTTGTCGTTCGCGCTATTCAGGCCGGTAAAATTGCCGCCGCCAACGTTGAAGAATTTCTTTGTCCTGAAGAATAATTAGACCAAACATCCTTATATGTCAAAGGCCGTTCTCCGCGTGGTAACGGCTTTTTTTTGATGTTGAGAATAAGGTTTGAAGAATCCACAGAACAGATTCGAAGTAGATGCTCGAATTGCCTCAAAAGAGGGAAATTGCCTCGTTTTGATAGAAAGTTCCCTCATTTTGATCCTCGCGCCTATCGTTTTGAAGGAAAGTTTCATCAAAAAGAGGAAACATTGCCTCTAAACGAGGGAACGTTGCCTCGTTTAGAGGCAAATTAGGATCGAAACGAAGGAATATTGCCTCAATTCGAAGGAATTTAGGATCGAAACGAAGGAAAGTCGCATCAAAAAAGGGCCTGTTTGAAACGTTATGGAAGACCAGAATTTTTTCAGACGAAGAATTTATCGGTCTCCCAATTCGCTGTGTTTTCCATGATATACCGTTCTATCCGGTCGAATTCCTCCTGATTGCGGATGATGTGATCGTGAAACCGCGATTGCCAGCCAAAATTGGAAATATGATTGTCATGACATCGTTTGGTTACCGCCGATTTATACGACCGAATCATTGCCGACAATGTTCCGGGTTTTGGCGAAATGGATGCCATGTATTGGTTTTTTGTGGTTGGGATGTTGCATGCAACATCCGTACGGCATG
>DAOPZV010000081.1:0-16241 GCA_035353575.1 Prolixibacteraceae bacterium
GCTTACGACGACTGGTGTATTGCCCAAATGGCCAAAGCGCTTGGCCACGAAGACGATTACCACGAATATTTACTCCGTTCAGAGTTTTACAAAAACGTATTCGATGGCCATACCCGGTTTTTCCGCAGCCGGTTAAGCGATGGCATTTGGGAATCGCCATTTAATCAGGCCGAAGTTGGACGTGCTTATACCGAAGCGACCGCCTGGCAATATCGCTTTTTTGTTCCGCACAATGTAAATGGGCTGATTAGTTTGTTTGGCGGGAAGGAGCATTTTACCGAAGCGCTCGATTCGTTGTTCAACACCACCGTAAAAACGCAAGGGCATTTGTCTGACATTACCGGAATGGTTGGACAGTACGCCCACGGAAACGAACCCAGCCATCACATGGCTTACCTCTACAGTTTTGCAGGCCAGCCCTGGAAAACACAGGAAATGACCCGCCGCTTATTAAAAGAAATGTACCAGCCCGTTCCTGAAGGAATTTCAGGAAATGAAGATTGCGGACAGATGTCGGCCTGGTATGTGCTTAGCAGCCTTGGACTCTATTCTGTATGCCCCGGAAGCACTCAATTTGTGCTGACTTCGCCCTTATTCCCGAAAGCTGAAATTACACTTGCCAATGGTAAAACGCTGATCATTAAAGCAAATGATCCTGAAAAAAATATCTACATACAGGACGTCAAACTGAACGGTCAAACAGTCCCTGAGAATTTCGTTACCTACCAGCAACTCATGGAAGGAGGCACGCTTGAATTCGTGCTCGGCAACAAACCAAATACCGAAAGAGGTACTGCTCCTGAAACCTATCCGTTTTCTCAAAGCAAATCGGAAGAAGTCTCGGTGCCTTACATTTCAAATGACATTTCATTCTTCGAAAAAGAAGTCACTGTTCAATGCGGAACAGCCACCGAAGGCGCCGAAATTCGCTACACGATCGACGGAACAGAGCCGACAAAAGAATCCAGTTTGTACAGCGGACCTTTCGCGATTGATCATTCGGCAATCATTAAGTTGAAAGCATTTAAGAACGGGCTAAATCCGAGTACGGTTGCCACTTATCAGGCATCAAGAGCTGATTACCGGAAAGCAGATGCAGTAAACCCGTCAAAACATGGCGCGCAATACAAATACTACGAAGGATATTTCAGCAAAGTGAATGATATTCAGGCAAAAGGAAAACTTGTTTCTACCGGAACCTGCGACCAGATTGGTTTGTCGGTGGCCAAAATTCCGGATCATTATGGGCTCATTTTCAATGGCTACATCTACGCCCCAGTTGACGGAATTTACACCTTTTCAACCCGTAGCGACGATGGAAGCGTGCTGAAAATTGGCGGAAAAATTATCGTTGACAACGACAGTTCTCACGCCGAGATCCGCGCCATTGGACGCATTGCCCTCAAAAAAGGATTTCATCCCTACGAATTATTGTACTTTGAAGATTACGAAGGTGAAGCGCTTTCCATGAGCTGGATTATTCCCGGAAGTGATAATCAGGAGAAAACTATAGAAACAAAGTGTTTGTATATTAAATAATTAGAACAACATGAAATTAGCCTCAATGGCTTATACCAATTGGAAGTGAATGCTTGTAACCCATTGAGACTGTTTCATCAGACTTTTTAAAAACAAAAAAGAACAACATGAAAAAAGTTATTTTAGTAGCGTTGGTTGTTTGGATTTATTCAACCAATCTTTTCGCACAATCAGGATCACCAGTAACCACTTATATTTATGATACCCCTTATCAAACGGTAAAAGTAAGTCCGGTAAAAAACGGGAAAGTAAAAAATGTAATTTTTATGGTTGGCGACGGCATGGGAATCGTTCAGGTTTCGGCAGCCTGGGTTGCCAACCGTGGGAAACTGAACCTCGATAATTGCACCTATACAGGTTTTTCGCGCACTTATTGTGCCAACAAATTAATTACCGATTCGGGTGCAGGAGGAACTGCCTTTGCCACCGGACACAAAACCAATTACCACAGTGTGGGCGTCGATGCAACGGGGAAACCGGTTTCCTCACTCACAGAACTTGCCCACAGCAACGGGCTGAAAACCGGGATTGTAGTGACCTGCAACCTGACTGACGCCACCCCCTCTGATTATTGTGCCCACAATGTGGATCGCGATCAGGAAGACGCTATTGCTACCGATTACCTGAAATGCAATGTCGATTACATTTTTGGCGCCGGCAGGGAACGATTCAACAAACGTTTGGATAACCGCGATTTGCTTGCAGAAATGAAACAGAAAGGCTATCAGGTTTGCACCAGTTGGGAAGACACACAGAAAATTACCAAAGGAAAGGTTTTCTCGGTTCCATCTGAAGGTCAGTTGGAGTTTGCACGCGAACGAGGCACCATCGAGGGCGATGTTTGTATGCATGCCCTGAAGTTCCTGAACCAAGACTCGAAAGGTTTTTTCGCCATGTTCGAAGGATCGCGAATTGACGACTGTGGCCATTTTAACGACCTTCCGCGTTTGGTAGAGGAAGTAACTGATTTCGACAAAGTTGTAGGTCGCGTTATGGAGTGGGCCGAAAAGGATGGAAACACGTTGGTAATTGTTACTGCCGACCACGAAACAGGTGGTTTCTCGTTGCTTGATGGCAACATTGCTTCTGGCTCAGTTTCGGGAAGTTTTGCAACAAAAGAACATTCAGGAATAATGGTTCCGGTGTATGCCTACGGCCCAGGTGCTGAAAATTTCACCGGAATTTATGAAAATACGGAGCTTTTCAACAAGATTGTCAAGCTGTTAAACCTGAAATAGATAAACAAATGAAATGAGCATGATCTACAGAAACACCAATAGAAATGATTATTTGTCATCATGTGAATTTCATGCGACAATAAAAAAACAAAAAAATATACGCATGAAAAAATTAATTCTGATTGTTATTATTTCAGTATTCGGGATATTAAATATACCTCAGGAATTGACAGCGCAAAATTCAACTAAATTCAAGTTCAGGAAGGATCACACGTTCAGGATTGCCCAATTTACTGACATTCACTGGGACCCGGGCTTTGCTGAAAACAATAAAACGGTGGCCACCATCAACCATGTTTTGAACGCCGAGAAACCTGATTTAGCAGTTCTCACAGGCGATATTGTTACTGCGCCGCCAGCCCGTGAAGGATGGGACGCCATTTGCGCCATTTTTGAAAAAGCGAAAATGCCTTTTGCTGTTGTTCTTGGAAATCACGACGCCGAAGCAAACATTACCCGCGACCAGATTTTCGACTACATTCAATCGAAACCGTATTTTGTTGGAAGTAAAGGTCCTGAGCTGTATGGCTGCGGAAATTATGCGTTGCCTGTTCAAGCTTCGGGTGGGAAAAAGATAGCTGCCGTTATTTACTGCATGGATTCGAACGATTACCCGAAAGAAAAAAAGATTGGGCATTACGACTGGATCCGTTACGACCAAATTGGATGGTACCGTGCTACAAGCGACAAATACACAGCCCAAAACAACGGTTTGCCTGTGCCTTCGCTCATGTATTTCCACATTCCGCTCATCGAATTCAACAATGTGGTAGGAAAAGAAACAACTGTTGGCGTGAAAAATGAGGGGATTGCTGCAGGTGCGGTTAATTCCGGATTGTTTGCTTCCCTGGCCGAAAAGAAGGATGTGATGGGCGTTTTTGTTGGCCACGAC
Source organism: Prolixibacteraceae bacterium (assembly GCA_035353575.1). Classification (GTDB taxonomy): domain Bacteria; phylum Bacteroidota; class Bacteroidia; order Bacteroidales; family Prolixibacteraceae; genus Aquipluma. The sequence goes on from DAOPZV010000081.1 coordinate 3,670, forward strand.
CACGACAATAATTTCATTGGCATTGAACATGATATTGCACTTGCTTTCGGACAGGTTACCGGAGCCGATGCCTATGGCGACCTGGAACGTGGGTCCCGAATCGTTGAACTTCACGAAGACGAATATCGTTTCGACACGTGGATTCGCACAGCTTCTGGCGTTCAGTTTAAATACAATTATCCGTCGGGTCTAGCGGCAGATGCCGGTAACGTTGAATACCTTCCAGCCATGAAGATCGACGGATTGAAGCCCGGCGTAAGTTTCAGTTATTTCGAAGGAAAATTTAAATCGACTGACGAATTGACCAACGCCAAACCGATGAAGAAAGGCACATTGAAAAATTTCACCATTGCTGAAGCTGCTGCCACCGACTCGTTTGCCTACGAATTTAAAGCCTGGCTAAAAATTCCGAAGAAAGGGGTTTACCGGTTTTATACCTATTCCGATGACGGATCGAAACTTGTAATAGACGGACGCGAAGTAGTTAACAACGATGGATCGCACGGAGCACAACGCGCCGATGGGAAAATAGCTTTGGACGAAGGTTTTCACCAAATTACGGTTCGCTATTTTGAAGATTACATGGGCAACGAGCTCGAGGTTGGTTTTTCAAGCATTGGCATCAGGGAGTGTGTCATTCCAGACAACTTCTTATTCACCGAATAAAATTAAATATTGACCTGAAATACGAACTTTCGACTAATTTTATCACCTCAATAATCAGGATAAGACAATAACAAACCAATATACTACAGAGCTAAATATCAAGAAGATGGGAAATCAGAAAAATATAATTGGTGTTGATTTGGGAGGAACAAACATACGTGCGGGAAAGGTTATCGGACAAGAAATCGTGTTAATAAAATCATCACCTACTCCTTCTCAGGAAGCCGAAGAAGTGGTCATCGACGCCATTTGCGCAGTAATCGATCAGTGCATCGACGAGTACACACAAAGTATTGGCGTGGGCGTTCCGTCGGTAGTTGATGTTGAAAAAGGCATTGTTTACGATGTGGTTAATATCCAGTCGTGGAAAGAGGTTCATTTGAAAGAAATACTCGAAAAAAAATATCGAATCCCGGTGTATGTAAACAACGATGCCAACTGTTTTGCTTTGGGCGAAAAGTATTTTGGTAAAGCACAGGTATATAAAAGCATTGTTGGATTAGCAATTGGAACCGGCATGGGCAGCGGCTTGATTTTCAACGGAAAACTGTACGAAGGTGCCAACTGTGGAGCCGGCGAATTTGGGAACGTTCCGTACCTGAGTCACAACTTCGAGTATTATTGCAGCGGACAGTTTTTTGCCGAAGAGAAACCGATTTCGGCTTACGAAGCTTTCCTGAAAGCACAATCCGGCGACAAAGAAGCTTTGGCCATGTTCAACGAATTTGGCTTTCATATGGGCCAGGCCATTAAATCAATTCTGTATGCCTACGACCCTGAAGTAATTGTTTTAGGCGGTTCGCTCAGTAAATCGTTTGAATTTTTCAAAGACCAGATGTACGAGTCGGTTAAAGATTTTGCATACAGCAATGTTTTGAAAAATCTGAAAATCGAAGTTTCAGATCTCGAACACTCGGCAATATATGGTGCTGCAGCTTTGTTTTTAAATAAAAGCGAAACACAAGCATTTTCTTAATCGGAAATTAATGTGACTTTTTGAAATAAAAGGCATAAACTTATGACAGCCAGAATAATTCAAAAAAAACGGACTGCCGCCGGATTAAATATTTTGTTTGTTGCATGAACGAAAAAAGCGAAAATACATCCGTGCTTTTTGTTTGGAAGAGAATGAAAGCCGGGGACGAGCAATCCTTGTCCTGGCTTTTTGCTTTTTTCTATTCCGATTTATACCACTACGGAATCAAGATTCAGAACAGTCCCGATCTGGTACAAGATTCTATTCAGGATATTTTTTCAAGAATATGGGAAAAACGCGAAACGCTCGGCGATATTCAAAACCCCAAAGCTTATCTCATAGCCTCGTTGCGCAGGCGTCTTTTGCGAAATATCCATTCGCTGAAGAGTATTCCGGTGTCTGAATTGTCAAATGAAACACCCGAATCGGAGTTTTCGCTCGATTCGAGCGATTTCATCGAAAAAAAAGAACTTTCAGTGCAACTGAGAAATGCACTTGTGAACGCTATCACAAACCTCCCGCCACGGCACCGCGAGCTTATCTATCTCCGTTTTTACCACAGACTCAGGTATGCTCAGATTGCAGAGATCATGAATGTCAACGAACAAACGGTTAGAAATCTGATGCAAAGAACCTTATCCCGACTCAGAAGCCAGATTGATCAAAACCTGATGGAGGGACTCGATTACCTTGACGGATTGGTTATAGCTTTACTCCAGATTTTCAGAACAAAATCCTGAACGACTTTCAAAAAAGAAGTAAGTTAAATGTAATAAGAAACTTACACTCTGAACAAAATACTTTTTCAGGAAAAGTCTCATCTTTTTGAAAAAAAAGCATTTTCTCTTAGTACAAAGTCCATTTTCAACTCTCTATAACATTAAAGACAGTAGCAATTAAGATGAATTTTAGCCAAAAATTTAACCAACTACTTGAAGACGAGCAATTCCAGGAAACAATTCTGGATATAGATATTCGTTCGTCTGAAGAAAAGCAGCAGGTTCAGAAAAAGTTTGATATAACTGAAAACGAACTGGCTTATGCCTACCGCCTGCTATCCGGGATCTCATTTTCAGAAAAAAGAATTACCGACTCAGAAATAAACGAAAAACTAAAAGAATTCTGGAACGAAACTTCTGAACGACAAACAGCGGTTTCGCCGTTACAGTGGCTTGTTCGTGTTGCCGCCATATTATCCATCCCGCTTTTGCTGTCGTCAATCTATTTCTACACAAGATCTGAGAAGCAAACCAATCAAATAACTTACGCTCAAGCACCTATTGTTTTCAACACATTCAAAGCTCCAATGGGTGCCAAAACCCAAATTGTTTTGCCGGATGGATCGCTGGTTTGGCTCAATTCTGGAAGTAGCCTCTCCTTCCCCTTGCAGTTTGATAGCGAAAGCCGCAAAGTTAAATTGCAAGGCGAAGCATATTTCGAGGTAGTGAAAAATGAAAAACTACCGATGGTCGTATCGCTCGAATCGATGAAAGTGAAAGTTTACGGAACAAAATTTAATGTAAACGCTTACGAACCAGACGAGAACATCGAAACAACACTGGTAGAAGGAAAAGTTAGCATCACACCAGGAAATGGCTACAACGAAACTAAAATAAAACCCGGATACTCGGCTACTTTTAACAAAGGTAACAACCAGATACAAGTAACGCAGGTGCGCGATATGGAAGCTTACACCGGCTGGAAAGACGGGAAATTACTGTTTCATGATCAGCAATTTGCTGAAATAGCGAAAAAACTCGAACGCTGGTACAATGTTGATATTGAAATTTCAGACAAATCGCTGAACGACTTCACGCTATACGCAACATTCATCGACGAAAACATTGAGCAGGTATTCGATATTTTATCCCAATCGATCCCGATAAGAATGGAATACCCGAGGCGAAAAGTAAATGCCGACGGAATTTATGCCCGCAGAAAAATCATTATAAAACGAGACACTGATAAAACTTTTTCAAAAAAACTAAAATAGAATTTGCCTATGATGTAAAAGGGTCTAGCCTAAAAAGAAAACAGGAAAGAGTTGCAGCTCTCTCCTGTCAGGATTTAGTTCAAAGCATTGATTTATTTAATAGTAACAAATCATTTTCAAAAGTATGAAAAAAAACTGTTCAATTACCGGGAGAAGGTACCGCCCTCTTCGGGATAAAATTTTATTGAGGATGAAATTAACAAGCTTGTTATTAGTACTCGGAATAATTCAGGTATTTGCCAATACCAGTTATTCTCAGTCGGCCAAACTCACAATGAATTTGCGCAACACAACCGTCGTCGATGTTTTAAGAGCGATTGAAAATCAAAGTGAGTTTTACTTCGTTTACGACAAAGACGCAGTAAACCTTGACAGAAAAGTTGATGTGGAGGTAAAAAATGCAAGTATCAACGAAATACTTTCTGATATCTTCAGAGATACTGAAGTTAGTTTCAAAGTAACTAACCGCCACATCATTTTATCAACGCTGCAAACAACGCAAAGCACTAAGCAAAAGGTTTCGGGTAAAGTAACCGATTCGTCGGGAGCACCAATTCCGGGAGTGTCTGTTGCAGTAAAAGGCTCTTCGCTTGGTACAATTACCGATGGAAATGGCGCTTACACACTGAATAACCTGCCGACAAATAGCATTTTGGTTTTTTCGTTTGTAGGGATGAAATCTCAGGAAGTGGCATTTAGAGATCAGACTTCGATTGATATTGCTTTAAAGGAAGAAAGCATTGGCATCGACGAAGTTGTTGCAATTGGCTATGGTACACAGAAAAAAGCCGATTTGACCGGTTCTGTTGCCTCGGTTAAAACCGAAAGCCTTCAGGGTGTAACCCAAACGCTTAGCCACGCTTTACAAGGTCAGTTGTCGGGTGTAACAGTTATTCAAAACTCCGGCGCGCCTGGCGAAGGAGTTCAAATTAGGGTACGAGGAGCAGGCTCAATCAACGACAATAGTCCGCTTTATATAGTTGATGGAATAATGGGTAGCATTTCTGATTTGAACCCTGCCGATATCGAGAGCATCTCAGTATTAAAAGATGCTGCTTCGGCTGCAATTTACGGCTCGCGTGGAGCAAATGGGGTTGTTATCGTCACTACCAAGAAAGGTTCCAGAGAAGGTAAAACAGTATTTTCGTACAACACCAGCCAGGGGGTTCAGGTAGCATGGAAGATGCCAAACTCGTTAACCGCTTCTGAAAGAAATACAATACATACAGAAGCATTAACCAACGATGGAACGGCCACTTCTGAAGCTGTATGGAATTATTACACTAACCCCAACAATGCATTGACCCGCACCAACTGGTTCAAAGAAATTTTCAGGCCAGGTTATGTTGCCACCCATGATTTAAGCATCCAGGGCGGATCAAAACGGTCGAACTACTTATTCAGTCTTGGCTACCTCGATGATAATGGTATTATTAAAGTTTCAGAATATAAAAGATATAACATCAGGTTTAACAGTCAGCACGAAATCGTTAAAAACCTGACTTTTGGCGAAAATTTTTCAGCTATTTTATCCAATACCCAGTCGGTTGATCAAGGCGCTTACGACGGCGTTTTGGTAGCGTCGTTATTTAACATGCGGAATACTCCCGTTTGGGAAGATGAGACCAACAAGATTTACGGAACACCAAAAGGAGATTTTCCAAACCCGGTTGCTTCGCTGAACAGCAAAGACTACAACACTAAAGGATATGGAATCCAAACCAACGGATATTTGGAATATAAATTTCTCGGAATGTTTACCTTAAAGACCGACTACGGGTATATTCTGAACTTAGGTAAAGTGAAAAATTTCGTTGCTGTTGCCGAAAACGGTGGGCGTGGTTTGGATGTAAGTTCGCTGACTGAAAGGCATACTGATGGTTATACCTGGGTTTGGAACAATACCTTGAGTTTTGATAAAACTCTGGATAAACATCATTTATCTGCTTTAGCCGGTATGTCGAAAGAATACGGTTTCAGCGAATGGACATTCTCTGGCACAGCCAAATATTTTAGTGTAACTGATCCCGCTTTAAGGTATTACAATAATGGCACAACTTTTCCGGATCACGCGACAGGGTTGGCCAGCGATTATGCCATGATGAGTTACTTTGGCCGCGCAGGATACGACTTTGCCGGAAAATATCTGTTTGCCGCCAATATTCGCGCCGATGGTTCTTCAAAATTTCCTGAAGACAACCGTTGGGGAGTATTCCCTTCGTTCTCAGCAGGCTGGAGAATTTCCAGTGAGCCATTCTTTAAAAGGTATGATAACGTTGTGAACGATTTTAAACTTCGTGCAAGCTGGGGGCAATTGGGTAACGATAAAATCAGCAATTACTATCAGTATTACTCAACCTTATCGTCCGTTGATTCGCCAACTCTCGATGGAGCTTCTTTTTCAGCCTACGCACAAGACGGCATGGCCAACAAGAACATCAAGTGGGAAGTTACAACCCAAACCGACATTGGTGTTGACCTCGGATTCTTCAACAACAAGTTGACTTTCAGCGCCGACTATTTCGATAAAGAAACTTCTGATATTCTCGTTCAGGTACCACTTGTTTCCTCGTTGGGGGTTGGAACTGCTCCATACCAGAATGCTGGTAAAGTTTCGAACAAGGGGTTTGATATTGATTTCGGTTATCGCAATATGACCGGGAAGTTTAAATACCAGGTTTCAGGAAATATTTCGCATGTTACCAATAAACTAAAAACTTTGGGACTAAGCGGAGCTACCGAAATGTTTTCGGGCAATTACAAAAACTATAATGTTGGCCGCATAGCCGAAGGTGAAGCAATTGGCCATTTCTACGTTTTGCACGATTTGGGATTATTCCAGTCGCAAGCAGAGATTGAAGCGTATGTGAGCCCGGTTACCGGGGCAAAAATACAGCCTTACGCACAACCCGGCGACATTAAATTTGAAGATCGCAACGGCGACGGTGTGATTGGTGCCGACGACCGCTTTAATGCAGGTAACAGTTTCCCTAAACTGACTTACTCGATCAATTTTAACGCAGAATACAACAAGTTCGATTTTAGTATGCACTGGGTTGGAAGTCACGGAAACAAAATCTTCAACGGTCTTACTTTGGGCCAGAAGTTGATGATTGGTACCGATTACAACAACGGAACAGATATTCTCGACCGCTGGAGGCCAGACCACACCAATACGTCAATTCCCCGTGTTTCGGTAAAGGATAAAAACGGGAATTCTCAATACAGCACTTTGTATATTGAAGACGGTAGTTTCCTTCGCCTGAAATATGTGACATTGGGTTACACGTTCGATAAAAACCTCTTTTCAGGAGTTATCTCAAAACTTCGGGTTTATGTAACAGCTCAAAACCTTTTGACTTTTACAAAATATGATGGATTCGACCCTGAAGTAGGAAGCTATGGCGACCTAAACAACAACCTGTACGGTATCGACAAAGGAATTTATCCTCAGGCAAAATCATTTATTTTCGGTGTAAACCTCGACTTTTAATCCACCCAAAAAGTTAATACGATGAAAAAATATATTCTAATTATAATTACAATAGCACTGACTTCTTGCGGAAAAGATTTTCTTTCGGTTGACCCGCATGATTTTACCGATGTTGTTTACTGGAAAACAGCAGATCAGGCCGAAGCTGCCCTGGCCGGAGCTTATAGCCCCCTTCAGGCAGAAGAAGCCCTTGGTGGCGAAGAATGGTGTGGAATAGAAGCTTTTAGCGACAATGCATATCTCAATGATAATTATCCTGATTACATTGCTATGTCGGAATTTATTGCCACGCAAAATACAGAATCAGACTTGAGTCTGAACAGCTATAAAGCTTATTACAAAGTTATTAAAAGATCGAGTGACGTATTGTACAACGTTCCCGGAATGACTTCAATGGGTGACGATCAGAAAAACCGAATCCTGGGTGAAGCCAATTTTCTGTTAGGTTTTGCGTACTGGCAACTCGCACTGCGTTATGGTGGCCTTCCAATTTACAATCCTGAAAAAGCTTCTGCTTCGTTGGTGCGCGCTAGCGAAGCCGATACCTGGGCCAAAATTGTAAGTTGCCTTGATAATGCAACCAAATTACTTTCGTGGGAACATACTGCAGGCCGCCCCGGACTTGGCGCAGCCTACGGCTTGTTGGCTAAAGTTTATGCACATCAGGAGAAATGGACTGAAGCGAAAACTGCTGCCGAAACTGTAATCAACTCTCAAAAGCACCAACTTCTTTCGAATTACGCCAGCTTATTTACAATCGAAAATGAAGGTGCAAGCGAGTTCCTGTGGCAACTTGGCGCACGCTATGGCGAATACCCAATTACGCCTATTTTAATGCTACCGAACAATGTATGGAACGGCTTACATCCTGAAACAATGGGTGTTGGATGGCGTCTGGTTAGTGCTACCGAAGCGTTTTACGAAGCTTATCAGGCAGGCGACTTACGCAAAGCGGCCACTGTAGCAAAACGTGGCGTTGATAAAATAACTTACAACGGATATACCGACATTCTTCAGGCACCAAACAATCAGTCTCCGGTTGTTTGCATCAAGTACAACTCTCCTTATGCCGACGGCTACACCGACTGGGCTGCAGGATTGGACGTACCTGTTTTGCGTTATGCCGATGTATTATTAATTGATGCAGAAGCGATTATTAATCTAAATGGAGGTGGCCCTAAAAATCGCACAGTAGGTGTTTCTGCGGCTGCTGTTCCGTTTAATAAAGTACGCCAGCGTGCTGGTCTGGCCGCAATAGCCTCTCCAACTTTTAACGACCTGATGTACGAACGCCGCATGGAACTTGCTTTCGAAGGTGGCGACCGCCATTTCGATTTAGTTCGCTGGGGACTGGCACAAGAGGTTTACAATGCGTTACCTGCCGAAGGTACCTACAAACCTCGCCGGACATTTGTTCCCGCAACTCACCGTTTGTTACCATTTCCACAGAACGAAATCGACAACAGTGGCGGTTCAATTACTCAAAATCCAGGATACAGCGGAGCTAAATAGTTCATTTTTTCTACTTATATCAACCCTCCCTTCATGTTTTTCTGCCAGAAGGGAGGGATTTTTTTAACAAATGAGAAAGTTTGTCATTTCAGCATTAATTTTTCTGCTTTACTTACAAAACGAAACGATCGCACAGCAAGTATTCAAGTATGTCAATCCATTTATTGGCACAACCAATTCCAAGATATTGACTCATTGGGGCGCTGAAGGAGGAACAGACCCTGGTGCTGTTGCTCCGTTTGGTTTTGTACAACTAACTCCTGAAACAAAAAATGGCTATTCAAAAGGTTATGATTACCGCGACAGCTTGATCTATCATTTCACCTGCATGGGCCACTATTCCGGCTATCCGGGAGGATCGGCGGGTGCCGTTAAAATTATGCCATTGCAGGATAAAACAGCCACCTTGCATAAGGGACGTCCGTTTTCACACAATCAGGAACACGCAGAACCAGCGTACTACAGCGTTCGCCTGATTGACGACAATACTTTGATTGAAACATCAGCATCCGAACGAACCGGCATGTTCAAGATGACATTTCCTCCCGGCCAAAAGCTCCGGATATTTATCGATTTGCAGAGCAAAACCGAATTCGTTAGCGACCATGTCGTTCACGGAGAATTTAATTACACAACTATCGAATTTAATCGTCCAATTCTGGGAAAAACAGACCTGGAATCGGGATATATTTTGTCGTTTCAACCCATAGACAATGAACCTCTTCTGCTAAAAATCAGCTTCTCAAGTGTCGATTTCAATAGCTCTGCAAAAAATATTTCTTCGGAATGCCCCGACTGGAACTTCGATTCGTTCAGAAAAACCAATCAGGAAAAATGGAACAGATTGCTTTCCATGATCGAGATAAACGATCCTTCTGAACCGAATAAAATGATCTTTTTCACGGCGCTCTATCATTCTTTGCTGATGCCTTGGATAATCTCCGACAGCGATGGCTTATACCGCGGTGCCGACAGCCAAATCCACCACACAAAAGGAAATAATCAATATGGTGCATTCTCGCCCTGGGACACGTTCCGCACCTTGCATCCGCTTCAAACTTTGCTGGTACCCGACCGGCAAAACGATATGATACAGTCGGCGCTCGACCTATTTGAGCAAACCGGGAAACTTCCGAAAGGTCCAATGACAGGGCAACATATCATTCCAATCATAACAGACTCTTATTTAAAAGGGATAAATAAGTTTGACAAAGAACTCGCATTTCGGGCTATGCGCTCAACTTTGTCAGCCAACGCACAGAATGAAAAAGATTTTGCTCAATACCTGACCCAAGGTTACGTTTCGTACGATTTTCCGGAATCGGTGACCAAAACCCTTGAATTTGCTTACGACGATTGGGCCGTTGCTCAGTTTGCCAGAGAATTGGGCGATTCGTTGGCCTACAAACAGTTCACGCTCAGAAGCAAAAATTACACAAATTTGTTTGTACCCGAATCCGGATTTTTTCTACCCCGAAAAAACGAGACTTTTATTACAGAACCTGAAGGGCGCGGCTACAAAGAAGGAGACAAATGGATCTACTCGCTTTTTGTACCACATGATCCGGTTAGTATGGTAAACTTTGCTGCCGGAAGCGATTCTTTTAGTAGTAAATTAGATTCGGCATTGAGCAACAAATTCATCCTTTTCGACAATGAACCGGCTTTTCATATTCCATATCTTTTCAATTTCACAAAGCAAAGTTTCCTGACTCAAAAATGGACACGCGCCATCATGCAATCAAACTATTCGCCATCACCAGGCGGGTTGCCTGGAAACGACGATTTGGGTTCGATGTCGAGCTGGTATGTGTTTAACGCGATGGGATTTTTCCCGTTTTGTCCAGGACGCCCTGTTTATGAATTGGGTTCTCCCCTCTTTCAGAAGATCACGCTGAATTTACCCAACGGCAAAAAATGGATAGTTCGAGTAAAAAACAATTCGCCTCAAAACATCTATGTCAGCAAAATAATGTATAACAAAACCGCCTATCACCCATGGATCTCACATTCAACGATTACTGCTGGTGGCGAGTTAACCTTTTTTATGGACAGCATTCCGGCCAGAGAACAGTTTGCTAATTTACCTTTTGCAGAGCGTTCCAACACGCCAGACTACTCCCAAATACGTGTAGTAAAATTTGAGGTGAGTGAAAAGGAAGTTGTTCCGGATCAACCCTTTGAAATTAGTTGTTTACTGGAGAATAAAGGAAGTGCCGGAACCTTTGAATTGCAACTATTGGTTGATGGAAAACCAAATCAAATAAAGAAAGTTTTCGTTAAGGCTGGTGAAACAAAAACGGAGACAATCACCTGCCGTCTGTATCTGTTCGGAATGAGGAAACTAAGCCTGAATGGATTGCCCGACAGGCTTGTTTCTGTAACCAAGCCAGCTACCGCGATACAAAAGAAATATGTGGTCACCGATCTTATCTGTAATTCGCTTTTCAGGATAGGAGAAGCCGGGAAATACAACTATTCGGTTAAGAGTATGTGCGGACAAGCCGATACAGCGCTCGTAAAAATTTATCTAAATGATAAAATTATAGCAACCGACAGCGTTTGGCTTGAACCCAGCCATGCAAAATTGCTGGAACATGTTTTGCCAACCAATGAAAAAGGCATTTTTAATCTGAAGGCTGGTGACATTTCCAGGATTGTAAAAATTTACGATTTCAATACTGAATCCGATGTTCTGAATATTTCTCCTTCAAATATTGAGTCCGCGCATTTGGTGCAGGATATCTCAGGAATGAAGAATAATGGATTCAGAGAAACAGATACGGGAGAACATAGCGACAAAGTACTTCGATTCAGTTCTTCAGAAAGTCTTAATCTTTTCGACCAAACGATTACCCTAATGATCTGGGTTAAACCGGAGCAGTATGCGATGGCTGATCTCATAACTAAAGGCGATCACATTGTTATTCAATGTAGCGGCCATGCGCTTACTTTTTTTGCGGGCGGTTGGGGCCTTGGCGATTGCACTGCTCCACTTCCCGCCAACTGGTTAAACAACTGGCATCATATAGCAGGCGTGTGCAAAGGCAAATTGCTGCAATTATATATAGACGGAAAACTGCAAGCTTCAACTAATCTTGATTTCCGGCCCAAACTCAAATCTTTTGGTAACTGGATGATAGGCGGCAACGAAGAATTTCCAAACGAACGAATATTCAAAGGCGAAATTGATGGAATCAGAATTTTTAAGGAAGCCTTAACTGCTTCTGAGATACACGACATGATGCGTACCTCCAAATAATTTTTGGCAGCTGTCTATTCTGTATGGCACCAAATTCTACTGCATTTAATGATTTTACAAACAAAAAAAGTTCAGGCTAATTTCTATTTTGGCCTTTGCTACACTTCGTTTGAGAAGCTTTGACTGTTTACCGAGAATTTTCGATGGCGAAATTCTGTTTTCTGTCGAAAAAATCTACTTCTTTTACACCAATGATTAACCATCCTCACAATATTAAGCTGAAAGAAGGAAATTCTGCTGCATTCGAGGAGCTTTTCAAGCAAATATTTCCCCGAATGCTGGGCTATTGCCGTCTTTTCATTCACGATCAGGCGCAGGCGAATGACCTTGTTCAGGATTGTTTCTTGCGATTGTGGGAAAAAAGGCAGACTATTGATCCACGGCAATCTGTCGAAAGTCTTCTCTTTGTGATGTTGCGCAATCGTTGTCTCAACCATTTGCGTGACCAGAAAAATGAGCTGATCGAGAAAAAAATCAGTAACCTTGAAGAAAACGAGTTACAACACTTGTATCAATTGGATTTTACCGGACGCGAAGAAAAATCGATTGAAGAACAATTGATTGAAGCCATTCGCGAATCGGTTGACGAACTTCCGGAGAAACGCCGGTTGGTTTTTATAAAAGCCAAGATTGAAGGCAAAAAAAATAAGGATGTTGCCGAAGAATTAGG
>DAOPZV010000082.1:0-16090 GCA_035353575.1 Prolixibacteraceae bacterium
TTAACTGATGAAGATTGAGGTTTCTAACGGCGAAATTGTGGACAAGCTAACTATCGTTGAGATTAAGCTTGAGAATATTAAGAATGAGCAGAAATTGGCAAATTTAAGGGTGGAATATCTAGTGTTGGATAGTGCTGTAAAGTTGATTCTTGCAAAAACTCATCCGTTGTATTTGGAGTTGTTAGAAATCAATAGGAAGCTTTGGGTTATAGAAGACCGGATTCGTGAGTTGGAGAAAGCAAAGGACTTTGGAGCTGAGTTTATTGAGGTGGCCAGGTCGGTTTACTTCACCAACGACAGACGTTCTGATGTAAAGCGAAAGATTAATGAAGAAACGAAGTCTGGCTTGATAGAAGAAAAATCTTACGAGGATTATAACTCATGAGAAAAATTTTGATTTTCCGCTTCTCGGCGATGGGCGATGTTGTAATGCTTTTGCCCGTTGTAAAAGGAATATTGGAAGAGAATCAAGATGTTGAAATTTATCTTTTGACACAAAAAATCTTCTTTCCTTTTTTTCAGTCAATAGAACGACTGGTATTGCTGGAAGCTGATTTGAAAAATCGTCACCGGAAGATTAAAGGGCTTTTTTCGTTGTATAAAGAGATAGCGCGGACTGTAAAACCAGATTTGGTGATCGATTTGCACTGTGTGATTAGAACTACTATTCTTGATTTTTTCTTTTTTCTAAATGGATTTAAAGTATTCAGATTCGATAAGGGCACTTTAGAAAAGGCAAAGTTGATTCGAACGAAGAATGTAGTTCCTTTGAAAAGTGGAATTGAAAGGTATTTGGATATTTTTAATAAGGCTGGAATTCGAGGTAGGCTTTCAACTGGTGTTTTATTTAATTCATCTCGTCAAAATATAGGAGATATAGGGATTTTGACTCGGGATTTAGTCATCGGAATAGCTCCTTTTGCTAAGCATAAACAAAAAGTTTGGGGAATTGATAAGGTTGGGGAACTTATAAGGAGGATAAACCAAAGGTATTCGTGTAACATTCTTTTATTTGGAGGCGGAAGTAATGAAATTACTGCGTTGAGAAACTTAGCTGCTGAATTTGACAATTGTGTGGTGTCATCTGATTATTTCAGTTTGTCTCAGGAAATCGGAGTAGTTCAGTCGCTCTCGCTAATGCTTTCAATGGATTCAGCAAATATGCATATTGCGGCCATGGCAGGTGTGCCAACGGTATCGGTTTGGGGAGCAACCCACCCTGCGTTAGGTTTTGCGCCATACAATCAACCCTCTGAAAATATAGTCCAATATAGTGGCAACGAAATAAGTTGTCGGCCTTGTTCGGTTTATGGTGCCAAACCATGTAAATATGGAGATACGATTCGCTGTATGGACCTTGTTTCGGTCGATATTGTTTTTGATCGTATAACTTCGATATTGGACCGAAAATAGAAATGAGACTCCTGTTATTGAAATTCGAGATTGAATTTGTCAGCCAGTTTTCTTAGGTCATCAACTACTTGTTCGTGTAACGGAATACCATTTTTCAGTCTTTCCTCGGTTAGCTCTCTTTCTGGATCACCAGGTATTAGTACTTTTTCATGTCCTTCAGATGGCTCTGCATTTCTGAACGTTTCAATCCAATGATCCATTTCTTTTTTGAATTCAGTCGCCGGTCTGAAAGCGTCAACCCGAATTGCGCCAAGAAAATGGCCAATTCCTCGTCCTACCTGGCTTTTGGGCGGATCGAGAAAGGCTACAAATGGCGGCACCCAAGGGCCGTAATTAGCGCCAGATAGCACTGCTGAAAAGATATCGACCATAGCTCCCAGGCAATATCCTTTATGTCCACCGTGTTCTCTGTCTCCACCTAATGGAAGCATCGAGCCTCCTTTTTTTAGTGAATAGGCATCGGTAGTTGGATTTCCATCTTTGTCTTGTGTCCAGCCTAACGGGGCATCTTGTCCTTTTCGTTGTAATACTTCCAGCTTGCCGTTCGCTACAGTTGTTGTGGCCATATCTATTACAAAGGGTGGCTGAGTTAATGCAGGGATTGCAACTGATATTGGATTTGTCCCAAGGAATCTACTTCTGGAAAATGTTGGGGCAACAAGTGGACTTGCGTTGGTCATCGAGATACCTATCATGTCATGCTCCAAAGCCATCATTGAGTGGAACCCGGCAATTCCGTAGTGATTTGAATTTTGAACCGCAACCCAGCCCGTTCCGGCAATTTTAGCTTTTTCAATTGCGGTTTTCATTGCTTTGGGGGCTGTAACAAGGCCAAGTCCCAGATCTCCATCAAGAACAGCAGTACTTGGCGTTTCATGTATTATTTTCATCTCCGGAGTTGCGTTCAATCTTTTTAGTTCCCAAAGACGAACATAGCCACTTAAACGTGCTACACCATGAGAATCTACTCCCCTCAGGTCTGCCTGGTTTAAACAATCTGCGGCAACGCTTGCCTGATCGTCAGGGCAGCCCATACTTTTGAATACTTTTATTGTGAACTCTTTTAGATAGTTTGAATCGAAAGTTATCATCTGGAAAAATAGATTTGTGAGTAGCGCTTGTAATTGACTAAAAATTAATTTCTGAAAAAATCTCTTGCTGAACCTTGCGCTTTGGGAGTGATCAAGATATCGTCGATATTAACATGATCTGGTCTTGAGAGAATGAAAAGGACAGTATCAGCAATATCTTTTCCTGAAAGTGGGATAAAGCCGTCGTACACTTTGTTTGCTCTTTCTTCGTTGCCTCGAAAGCGAACCAAAGAAAACTCTGTATTAACCGCGCCTGGTGCAATCGACGAAACCTTTATACCGTATGGCAAAAGTTCAATTCGCATTGCTCTGGAGATAGAAATGACGGCGCTTTTTGTTCCGCAATATACCGATCCGTTTGCGTATGGCTCTTTCCCGGCGATAGAACTTAAGTTGATTATGTGTCCGGTCTTTCGATCAATCATCCAATTGACAACTTTTTGAGTGACGTAAAGAAGCCCTTTAATGTTGGTGTCGATCATTGTCTCCCAATCTTCGACGTCGGCAGAATTTATAGGATCTAAACCAGCTGCCAATCCTGCATTGTTAATCAAAACATCTACTGATTTCCATTCCTCGGGAATAGAATCAAGAGCTTTGTCCACTTCCGATTTTTTTCGGACATCAAAATTTAGAGTCAGTACTTTAGACTGACAGGCTGATTCAATTTTGGACTTTATTTTCTGAAGCCTTTCATTTCGGCGTCCGGTAAGTATCAGGTTATAATTATTTTCGGCAAGAAGGAGAGCTGTTTCAAAGCCAATTCCGGCTGTTGCTCCTGTTATTAATGCAATTTTCTGAGTCATCAGATTGTTTTTTGAAAGTGAGGTCAAAATTAAAAATTCCACAAAACTTATGGAATAACAAACTACTTAATTATTTTTGTTTTCATATTAAAGCTTAAAACATGACTATGACAGAACAAGATAGCGAGTTGAAAGAGTTTTCTATTAGCCAGTTAGATGAAGTGCAGGATATTCAGGATATTGTTTTTAATTTAATGGTTGATCCGAATCTGGCTCCAATTAATTATTTCAATGATTTTACGGAAGAAGCACTCGATGTTTCTGCGGTGTCTAAGGATGATGACGATGAAACAGGGATGTTTTCTTCTGAAAATGGACAATTGATGGCGATGTCAACGCATGCGCTTCATCATCATTTAGAAATTGATCCGCAAACTGCAACAGAAATTCTGGTGTCGCGGGCGGTAAGGAAAATGGTCGCCTTTGGTGCGGTGCCCGAAGCAATCAGCTCGTTTTTGTATCATATTAATGTTGGCGATCCCAATGGGCAGTTCATAGCTGCCGGAGCTAAAAAAGGACTGGAGAATGCCTGCCGGATGTTCAATGTGAAATTGATTGACCGGAAAATCAGGTTCGATTCGTTTTCTGCCCACGGTCCTGTTTCTCCAACCATTATTATAAGTATAATGAGTTCGATCCCGGATAAAAATAAACTTGTAACTCATAGTTTGAAAAATAAGGGCAATAGTTTATTTATGATTGGGAAATCGTATGATGATATTAATTCTTCGGAATATCTCGAATTTTACCATGGAATTTCAGAATCGTCACTGCCATATTTTGATCTCGACACCGAAGTGAAGTTGTTGGATGTGATGAAGATGCTCATTGAGGCGCAGTTAATCGCTTCGGCAAATCCAATAAGTAAAGGAGGTTTATTTTTTACGCTATTAAGGGCTGGAATGCCTTCCGGGTTGGGATTTGATATTACTACAGACGCTGAGATAAGAGAAGATGCTTTCCTTTTTGGCGAATCTATGGGACGAATTGTTGTTGGCGTCGATCCAACGAGAGTAGATGAGTTTGTTGATTTTATGAGTTCGCTTAAAGTGCCATTTTTTGCATTAGGTCATGTTACAAAAGGGGAAATCAGAATTGACGATGAATCTTTTGGATATATAGACAAAATGACCCCCTCTAATTAATCTCTGCATGCAAGTAACTCCATATAAAGATTCGGATAATCAAAAGAAGCAGCAAGTTGAGCAGATGTTCGATAATATTGCTCCGAAATATGATTTTTTGAATCATTTTTTATCGTTCGGAATCGATAAGATCTGGCGAAAAAAAGCAATAAAAATTCTTTCAAAATACAGGCACGATTCGATTTTGGATGTGGCCAGTGGTACCGGCGACTTTGCTATTGCGGCGTCAAAACTAAATCCCTCGCGCATTGTTGGATTTGATCTTTCAGAACAAATGCTTAATGTGGGGCGTGAGAAAGTAAAACGCCTTGAGTTGGATTCTCTGATAGAATTTCAAAAAGGCGATTCGGAGTCGATGCCATTTGGTAATGGGGAGTTTGATTCGATTACGGTGGCATTTGGTGTTCGAAATTTCGAAAATCTGGAAGCTGGGCTTAAAGAATTTTACCGTGTTTTGAAGTCAGGAGGAGTTGTTGTCATATTGGAGTTTTCGAAACCGAAGTATTTTCCAATGAAGCAACTTTATCGTATTTATTCTTTTGGGATATTGCCTGCTATCGGGAAATTGATATCAAAAGATAAGGCGGCCTATTCTTATTTGCCAGAGTCTGTTATGGCTTTCCCAGATGATCAGAATTTTTTGGATATATTGAAAGGAGTGGGATTTTCAAAAGTTAACCAGAAAAGATTAAGTTTTGGTATTTCCACGATATACTATGCCCAAAAATAGATGACGATACAATAAATTCGTAATATTGTTGTTTGAATAATTGACAGATAACTGATTTCTTGTGAAGAGATTACTATACATCCTGGTATTTTTGTTTGTGGGGTTTGTTTCGCCGGCTCAAAGAGTTATGCTGAAAAATCTGACTACTTTTGATGATAAACGTCTTCATTTTGGTTTTACACTCGGAATAAACACTACCGACTTTGTTATTTCGCATTACACAGTGATGGGAGATAATCCAAAGTTTTCTCCTGAAGTTGTCGATAAGGTTGCAATCAACTCCAATAGTCAGGTCAGAGCCGACGTTGCCAAACTCACGCCAGGTTTTACCGTTGGTATAGTAACCAATTTGCGGGTTTCAGAAAGCTTCGATTTAAGGTTTCTTCCCGGGATGTCGTTTGGCGAACGGAAACTAACTTACAATATTCCAATTGCTGAAACATATTCAAACGGTAAAGGTTATTACTCAATTAAGTCAACATTTCTCGATTTTCCGTTGTTGTTGAAATATAAATCGAGGAAAATGAATAATCAAAGGCCGTATATAATTGGCGGTGGAGCAATTCGTGTCGATATATCCAAAAGTGGTCAGGAAGATTTAGTTCGCTTGAAGCCCTTCGACACATATATCGAAACAGGTATCGGTTGGGATTCTTACCTGCAATTTTTTAGACTTTCAACCGAATTGAAATTCAGTTTTGGATTGAACAATGTTTTAGATACTGGTCCGAAAAGTACTGTGCCGCAGGTGTATTCTAACGCATTCACCCGGGTTGCTTCAAATGTTTTTACTTTATGTTTCCATTTTGAATAGCCTTTGAAACAGGAAATAAATATCTCAATCTCGCCGAAACAGGCTTCTTCTGAAGAATTTTATAAGCCGATAATTGCCGATAAGCTTCATGTAGATGTGGGTCGAATTGCGTTAATTAATGTGAAGCGTAAATCTATTGATGCTCGT
Source organism: Prolixibacteraceae bacterium (assembly GCA_035353575.1). Classification (GTDB taxonomy): domain Bacteria; phylum Bacteroidota; class Bacteroidia; order Bacteroidales; family Prolixibacteraceae; genus Aquipluma. Next base: position 6,147 of record DAOPZV010000082.1, read on the forward strand.
CAACGCGTGATTCGGATTAATTTAAGTGCTGAAGTTTTTCTTGATGAGCTTCCCAAAGAAGACCGGCTTGAGTTTAAATACGAGTCTGTAGATCAAAAAACTCCTGTAATTATTGTTGGGGCTGGTCCGGCTGGCCTTTTTGCGGCACTCAGGTTAATCGAACTTGGCTACAAACCCCTGGTTTTCGAGAGAGGCAAGAATGTCAGTGATCGCAAGCGAGATATTGCTAAAATACACCGAGAGCATATTGTCAACCCGGATTCGAATTATGGCTTTGGGGAAGGGGGAGCGGGAACTTTTTCGGATGGAAAGCTTTATACTCGTTCAAAGAAAAGAGGAAACATTCGCAGGATTCTTGAAGTTTTGTATGACAATGGGGCGTTGCCGGAAATACTGATAGATGCACATCCGCATATCGGGACAAATATGTTGCCAGGAATTATTTCAAAAATTAGAAATAAGATTATTCAAGCGGGCGGTGAAATTCATTTCAATAGTCGGGTTGTAGATTTTAAGCTGAAGAACGATACTTGTAAGGGAATTGTATTATCCGACGGAACGGCTGTTGAAGCTGGTGCCGTAATTTTGGCTACGGGGCATTCTGCCAGGGAAATCTATGAATTGCTTTATTCAAGAGGAATTTCAATAGAGGCAAAGTCCTTCGCGGTTGGAGTTCGAGCCGAACATCCTCAATTGTTGATTGATCAAATTCAATATAAACAGCCGCAGCGCGGACCATATCTGCCACCGGCAACTTATTCGTTTGTTGAACAGGTTGATTTGCGTGGTGTATATTCGTTTTGTATGTGTCCGGGTGGAGTTATTGTTCCGGCGGCAACAGCGCCTGGTGAAATGGTTGTAAACGGAATGTCTCCAACGCAAAGAAATACAAAGTTTGCCAATTCTGGAATGGTAGTTGAGATTCGGCCTGAAGATTTGAACGAGTTTAGAAGTTTCGGAGTATTTGCCGGACTCGAATTCCAGCGAAAAATTGAACGATTGTGCTTTGCACTGAATGGCAATACGCAGTTTGCGCCGGCCCAGCGAATGGCTGATTTTGTCGATGGCAAGATTTCGCAAACCCTTCCAGAATCGTCGTATCATCCAGGTCTGCTATCAGTACCGCTTCATGATAAATTGCCCAAAAGAATTAGGGGAAGACTACAGGAAGCTTTTAAGATAATAAACACAAAAGCTCGCGGTTATTTAACAAATGAGGCAGTTGTTGTTGGAGTCGAAACAAGGACATCTTCTCCAATTAGAATTCCCAGGAACGATGAGACCCTTGAGCATGTTAAAATAAAAGGTCTTTATCCGTGTGGAGAAGGTGCAGGATACGCGGGAGGAATTGTTTCCTCGGCGATGGACGGCGAACGCTGTGCAGAAGCGGTTGCTCAAAAACTTGAGCAGTTGAAATATTAGTTTGGGTATCTTCTTCGAAATTCGCTGCAGCAGATTGAAGTTGCTATTGCCACGTTTAGCGATTCTGATTTTTCGTTGTTTGGAGAGAACGTAGGAATAGCAAGTCTCTTCGTTATAAACCCTGAAATTGAATCGGATATCCCGTTTCCCTCGTTTCCCATGACAATTATTCCATTTTTTGTTAGGCTTTCGTTGTATATGTTTTCTCCGTTCATGAAAGTCCCGTAAATAGGAATTTTTTTTGTGTCGATTGTTGTGAATACTTGCTCAAGATTAATGTACAAACATTTAACTCTGAAAATGGCGCCCATCGTTGCCTGTACAACTTTCGGGTTATAAACATCAACGGTATTTTCAGAACAAATAATTGTGTCGATTCCAAACCAGTCGGCGATGCGGATAATTGTACCCAGGTTGCCCGGATCCTGAATAAAATCAAGTGCCAGATATAGTTTTGAATCAAAGTTTAAGTTTATTTCGCTTGAATCAGGCTTTTCAACAATTGCAATTGAGTCCTGTGGGTTCTGCAGTAAGCTGGCTTTATTAATAAATTCTTTGTTGGTTTCAACCACTTCCATTATTCCGGTTAATTCGCTGGGGTGGCTGCCTAAAAAAGCCGAAGTGCCGATGAGTGTAACAACTTTAAAGTCAGAACGAAGAGCTTCCTCAACCATTTTATTGCCTTCGACTAAGAATAATCCGGTTTCGTCCCGCTCTTTTTTTCGGTTTAATGATTGAATAAGTTTTATCTTACTTTTGCTCAACATACATTCACTTTTCTTCGTTCTATTGTGTAAAAATAAAAGGTCTGAGAGACTTGTGAACCAAAAGCTCTGTTTATTTTTGTAAAAACGTATAATCATGTTGGTATTTTGTCGGTGCAAACAATTCTGTTTCCATTTAATTGGGTTTATGGCCTGCATGCTCTTTCTCAGTGCATGTAATTCAACCCGGTTTGTTCCCGATGGTAAATACTTGTTAAACAAAGTTTCGGTAAAGGCTGACGACAGAGCTTTAAAGAAGGAAGAGCTTAAACTCCATATCAGGCAAAAAGAAAATTTGAGAATTTTAGGTATTTCGAAGTTTTATTTGGGGCTTTATAATCTATCTGCGGCCGAAAAAAATAATGACTGGCTAAAAAGAATTGGAGAAGCACCTGTTTTGTACGACGAATATCAAACGAAAAAGTCGATCGATCAGCTCCAGATTTTTTTGAAAAACAAAGGTTTTTACAACGCGGTAATAAAAGACTCGCTGGAAATTAACAAAGCAAGAAAGAAGCTGAATCTTTTATTCGATATAAAAGCCGGGAAACCTTATCGAATAAGAAACTATTATTATTCAATAAAAGATAAGGGACTGGAAAGCCTTGTCGTTAAAGACTCTTTAAATCAACTTCTGAAGCCGCGAGATATTTTTGATCTTGATGTACTAAATGCAGAGAGGCAACGTATCTCGACATATTTAAAAAATCGGGGTTTTTACAAATTTTCAGAAGATTTTGTGAGCTTTCAAGCCGATTCTAATTTTTACAATCATCAGGTTGATTTAACTGTTATTATTGAAAATCCGGTGGTAAGCAGTGAGAACAACCAAGTGGCTAAATTTCAGAAATACAAGATAAGGAATTATACGATCAGCCCTGATTATAAAACATTTGATGAAGCCGCAACTGCTTTAGAGCAAAAAAATGATACTCTGAAATATAACGATTATACTTTTATTTATAGCGATAAATTGCGGTATAAGCCGTCTTTATTTTATAGTTTGAACCGACTTAAGGACAGCGCCTATTATAGTTTGCAGAATGCCGAGAAAACCTACAGGGCATTTAACAGGCTCAAGCAATTCCGCCTGATAAATATAGGTTTTAACGAAGTTGCTGGCTCGGTGCAAGATTCCCTCCCGCTTCTGGATTGCAAAATGCAACTAACACCACTGCCGAGGCAAAATTTTTCAGTCGATGTAGAAGGAACCAATACATCGGGGAACCTTGGTGTTGCCGGAACTTTAAATTATCAGCAACGAAATGTATTTGGTGGGGCAGAGGTGTTCGATTTCCAGATTCGTGGAGCGAGGGAACGCCAGCAGGCATTGAATGGAAACAATCGATTCAATTTTAATACGCTGGAATTTGGGTTCGAGCCTGGGTTGACAATTCCAAAGTTTCTCAGTTTTTTCAGGGCCAAACGCATGTTTTCGTTCCAGATTCCTGAAACGAAGTTAACTGCCGGATACAACTATCAAAGGCGACCCGATTATACCCGAACAATTACCAATCTGAAATTTGGTTACAATTGGAAATCGAACGATTTTTTGTACCATACATTGAATCTGATTGATTTGAATTATGTGCATCTTTTTAACCAGAATCCTGTTTTCATTAATGCGATAAGAGATTTATACATCAAGAGTAGTTTTACCGATCACTTGATTTCAGCAACAAATTACAGTTGGATGTACAACACTCAGAATGTAAATAAAAAAGAAGATTACAGATATTTCAAAGTGAATCTTGAGTCGGCCGGCAATTTGCTTTCGTTGTATTCGCGTCTAGTAAACAAGGTGAAGACACAAGTGACGGATACCCTAACCAACGAAACCAGTTCGTATTATGAGATACTTCGCACTCGTTTTGCACAGTATTTAAAAGGAGATTTTGAATACAGGTACGGGCATTTCGTTAATAAGTCGAGTTCGTTTGTTGGTCGTGCATTTTTAGGAATTGGAGTTCCCTATGGTAATTTTAATGTTTTGCCTTTCGAGAAAAAGTACTTTACCGGCGGTGCCAATGGAATCAGGGCCTGGCAGGTTCGATCGCTCGGCCCCGGTTCATACAAGGTCCCGTCTGATGTATATCCAAACCAGTCATCGGATATTAAGCTGGAAGCAAATATCGAATATCGGTTTAAATTGTTTTGGCGAATGGAAGGCGCATTTTTCACTGATGCAGGAAATATCTGGGCTATAAATTATAAAGATAACCGCGATGGTGCAGTGTTCCTGTTCGACCGTTTTTATAAGCAAATTGCGGTTGGCTCTGGATTTGGTTTGCGGTTCGATTTTACTTATTTCTTGTTCCGGCTCGATTTGGGCATGAAGATGAGAGACCCCTCACTGCCTGAAGGGAAACGGTTTATCCCGGGCAATTATCCGATTAATAGCGATCATTTTAATCTCACATTCGCTATTGGTTATCCATTCTGATCGAACGACGATTGTTATTATTTATGAGATAGCAGTAATATACGCTTGATGTTCGCAAATAAAAAAGGACGGTTGAAAAACCGCCCTTCAGTATAATTAGTGTAAATTGATTATGCTTTTCCGGCAGAACCCAAAACACTTTCATTTTTGTGCTTGTAAAGTTCTTTCAATGCGTCGCGTGCTGGTCCCAGGTATTTACGTGGGTCGAATTCTGCTGGTTTTTCAGCAAATACTTTGCGGATAGCAGCAGTCATTGCCAAACGACCGTCAGAGTCGATGTTAATTTTGCAAACTGCAGATTTAGCTGCTTTGCGAAGTTGTTCTTCAGGAATACCAACTGAATCTTTCAAAGCACCACCATATTTGTTGATTGTATCAACTTCTTCCTGTGGAACAGAAGATGATCCGTGAAGTACGATTGGGAATCCGGGTAATTTCTTTTCAATTTCTTCCAGAATGTCGAAACGCAATGGAGGTGGAATCAATACACCTTTTTCGTTGCGTGTACATTGTTCAGGAGTAAATTTGTTAGCTCCGTGTGAAGTACCGATTGAAATAGCCAATGAATCAACGCCAGTGCGAGTAACGAATTCAATTACTTCTTCAGGTTTGGTATAGTGCGATTTTTCAGCAACAACATCATCTTCAACTCCAGCCAATACGCCAAGTTCGCCTTCAACAGTTACCCCGTGAGCGTGAGCATATTCAACTACTTTTTTGGTTAAAGCGATATTGTCTTCAAATGAATGATGCGAACCATCGATCATTACTGAAGAGAAACCATTGTCAATACAGTCTTTACAAAGTTCGAAAGTATCACCGTGGTCGAGGTGCAATGTAATCGGAATTTCGCAGCCCAGTTCTTTTGCATATTCAACGGCGCCTTTAGCCATATTACGCAAAAGGTTTGAATTGGCGTATTTGCGTGCGCCTGAAGAAACTTGTAAGATAACCGGAGATTTTGTTTCAACACATGCCTGAATGATTGCCTGAAGCTGTTCGAGGTTGTTGAAGTTGTAGGCAGGAATTGCATAACCGCCTGCAACCGCTTTTGCAAACATTTCTTTGGTGTTCACAAGTCCTAAGTCTTTATAGCTTGTACTCATTTTGTGATTTGTTAATTGATTAAAGATTTTTTCTTCAATTATTCTTTGAAGCCCCGCAAAATTAGTGATTTATCTTGTATTAGCGTTGTGAATAAAAGACTGTAAGTCCGATTTTAAACAAACCTTAACAGTTGTTTTGTTGCAATCCAACTAAAACACTTTTTAGGCTGTTGTTATACGCAATATTTTGTTTATAAGGTAATTATGCAAATATTAATTCCTTTTTTGAACAATAGTCACTTTTCAGAAGTTATAGAGAGCATAAAAAGTAATCGTTTAATTTTAATTATCATACAATGACTAAAATTTCAGAAGTTGTAAAACGTGGGGTGGTTTCAGGTGCCGATTTACAAACGGTATTTAAAATCGCTAAAGAAAATCAGTTTGCATTGCCTGCAGTTAATGTAGTAGGATCGGATTCAGTGAATGCAGTTTTGGAGGCAGCAAAACTGGTAAATTCGCCAGTTATCATTCAATTCTCTAACGGAGGTGCTCAGTTTTATGCCGGTAAAGGGTTGAAACTAGAAGGACAGCAAGCACAAATAGCTGGCGCTATCGTTGGTGCAAAGGCGGTGCATCAACTGGCCGAATTATACGGTGTTCATGTCGTATTACATACTGATCATGCTGCAAAGAAATTGTTACCCTGGATTGATGGGTTACTCGATGCTGGCGAAAAGTTTTTTGCTGAAACTGGTAAACCACTTTTTAGTTCTCACATGCTCGATCTTTCAGAAGAACCTTTAAAAGAAAATATCGAGATAAGTAAAAAGTATCTCGAAAGAATGAGCAAGATTGGAATGACGCTTGAGATTGAGCTTGGTTGTACTGGTGGTGAAGAAGATGGGGTTGATAATTCCGGAATGGATAATTCGTTGCTATATACTCAGCCTGAAGATGTGAATTATGCGTATGAAGAACTTATAAAGATTAGCCCAAATTTCACCATTGCAGCATCATTCGGTAATGTACATGGCGTTTATAAGCCGGGTAATGTTAAGCTTACTCCTAAAATTCTTGACAACTCTCAGAGGTATATTTCAACAAAACACAAACTTGGTGATAAGCCAATTAATTTCGTATTCCATGGAGGATCGGGCTCAACTTTGGAGGAGATTCGTGAAGCTATTTCCTATGGAGTAATCAAGATGAATATTGATACTGATACTCAGTGGGCCACTTGGGATGGAGTGCGAAAATACGAAGCTCAAAACCATGGGTATCTTCAGGGGCAAATCGGTAATCCTGAAGGGGAAGACAAACCAAACAAGAAGTTTTATGATCCGCGGGTTTGGTTGCGCAAAGGACAGGAATCAATGATCGAACGTTTAAAAGTAGCATTTAATGATCTGAATAATATCGATAAAAGCTAAATGCTTTATTTATAAGATAATGGTGAGCCTGGGATTTTGATCCCGGGCTTTTGTTTTTCATGCAAATTAAGTAAATTAGAATAAAATTGATTTCTCATGAATTTTAAACAATTTATTCGCGATTACTTCACATTTACGAGAAACGAACGAAAAGGCATTATCATCTTGCTAGCGCTAATCTTTATTCTTGCAGTTGCGAATAAAATGATTTTCTACTTTGAGAAACCAGGGAAACTCGATGAGGCGCTTTTCGATTCTGCTAAACACGCCTTAGCCTTATATAATGATTCGATAAATTCTAGCGTTTCAACATCTTTAGATGACACAGAACCGCCGAGAAGCGTTAGTAAAGCTGACAGTAGAGGCACGGCTACTGACAAGGTTCAAAACACAAAAGGCTCAACCGAAATTCAGTTATTCAAGTTTGATCCGAATATTTGTTCAGATGAAGACTTCTTGAATTTGGGGTTTAGTGATAAGCAAACCGCGGCCATCAGAAAATACATAGATAAAGGAGCTACATTTAAAAGTAAAGCCGACTTCTTTAAAATAAAAGTAATAACCGAAAAACAAAAAGAAGAGCTGGCATCATGGATATTTATAGGTGATACAGGTCAGTTGCATGTTAACAAGGTGACGATCGGTGACTCTTTTATGGTTGAGCTGAATTCGGCCGATTCCATATCGTTGGAAAAGCTTCCCGGTATCGGCAAAACTTTGGCGAAAAGAATTGTAAAATATCGTGATTTAGTTGGTGGTTTTTATTCTGTTGATCAATTAAAAGAGGTTTACGGATTAAATGAAAGCACATTTGGTGAGATCAGAAGCAAACTGAAAATAGATAAGGCTCTATTAAAGAAAATCGACCTTAATTTTGCTGATAATAACGAACTGGCTCGCCATCCGTATATTAAGAAAGCATTGGCTGGCAGAATTGTTAAATTCAGATCGAGATACGGAAGTATTAATGATTTCTCTGTGTTAAAAGATAGTATGATTCTGACTAGTGAAGAATATGAACGATTAAAACCGTATTTTTAGAGAGAAAAAGAGGAATATTCGCAATCAAATTCAGGTCAAATAACCCTGATCAAATTTTTAGTTTTAATTTTTTTTGCAGAAATTTGATTAGTAATGTATAATTCATAAATTTGCGGCTCAAATTTTTAACAAGAAAAAAATAATTCCATGATCGTTATTCCAGTAAAAGAAGGCGAAAATATTGAAAGAGCGCTTAAAAGATTTAAAAGAAAATTCGAGAAAACTGGTGTTGTAAAAGAACTTCGTGAGAGACAAGCTTTTACTAAACCATCGGTTGAGAGAAGGGCTGAGATTAAAAAAGCCATTTATATTGAAAATTTGTTACGTCAGGACGACTAGAATTTTTTGGGGATTCCTGCGTTAGATGAAACTATTTGCTGATGACACATCAGGAATCATTTATTAATTACCTGAAATACGAAAAAAGGTATTCGCATTTAACTGCTGTTGCCTATAAAAAAGACCTCGATCAGTTTGAAGAGTTTTTTGTCAAAACGGTCGGGGATTTTAATGTTGAAGGAATAAATGATAAAATTGCCCGAATGTGGGTGGTTGAATTGATGGATACAGGCATGACAGCCCGTACAGTAAATAAGAAAGTTTCGGCGTTGAAGTCGTTTTACAAATACCTGTTGAGGTTAGAGGTGGTTAAAGAAAACAAATTGGTAAATGTTATCGTACCAAAGGTTAGAAAGAAATTACCTCAATTTGTTGAAGAAAAGAATTTAGACCATTTACTCGATGATGGTTTTTTTGGGAACGACTTTGAGGCTTTGCGTGATAAGCTAATTGTAAGTTTGTTGTATGGTACCGGAGTTCGTCTGGCAGAATTGATGCATTTGAAAGATGCAGATTTCTACCTGGCCGAAAATCTGATTAAAGTACTCGGGAAAAGGAATAAAGAACGAATTATACCTTTCCCCCGAAGTCTAAATTTACTGATAGAACAATACAAAATTGAACGAACAAAATTGTTTGGTAGTTCAGTTGAAAGTTTTTTTCTCACTTCTAAGGGGAAGCCAGTTTACGAGAAATTGATTTATCGTATTGTTTGTAAAAATTTGGCTATGGTTACAACGATAGATAAAAAGAGTCCGCACGTGTTGCGGCATACTTTTGCGACACATTTACTTAATCGCGGGGCTGATTTAAACGCTGTAAAAGAGATGTTGGGACACGCCAATCTTTCAGCAACGCAAATTTACACGCACACTTCCCTCGAAAAAATTCGAAAAGTATATCAACAAGCACATCCTAGATCATAAATTTAAGGAGGATTAGTTATGAATATTCAGATTAAAACTGTTCATTTTACAGCTGACCAAAAATTGGTTGATTTTGTCAATAAAAAAGTACCAAAGCTTGACACCTACTTTGAAGGTATAATCGGTGCTGAAGTTATTCTTAAGGTTATAAAACCAGAAACGTCAAATAATAAAGTTGCTGAACTAAAACTGTCCATCCCCGGATCTGATTATCTTTTTGCGGAAAAACAAGCCGACTCATTTGAAGAAGCCATTGATCTTTGTATCGATGCTATTCGTAAACAATTAGCCAAGTTTAAAGAGAAACAAAAGGATAAATAAATCGAAAAAATAATCGGGGTCTTGCGTTTTTCAATAAAATATTTATACATTTGCAAACCTTTTTCCGGGCAAGGATTTTCGTTTGAATTTTCGCGAATCAAGAAAACTTAATTTTTAGTTTTTTGACCGAGTAAAAAGGTTTGTGTGTATAGTTTTGCCGAATTAGCTCAGTTGGCCAGAGCACGTGATTTGTAATCTCGGGGTCCACA
>DAOPZV010000083.1:0-10895 GCA_035353575.1 Prolixibacteraceae bacterium
ATTGGCATACGACGACTGGTGTATCGCGCAACTGGCAAAGGAATTGGGCAAAAAGAATGATTACGAACTGTTTACGAAGCGTGCCGGCAATTACCGCAATTTGTGGGATGCCGAAACCCAGTTTATGCGCCCTAAAAAGGCCGATGGCAGTTGGCTCGAAGCCTTGAACGGACGGGAGCAGGAAATTGTAAAAGAAGGCGAACATTCGTATTACAAATATTTCGATCCGCTGCTGGTGGGCAAACGCCCGAACCGGCACTATACGGAGTCGAATGCCTGGCAGTATATCTGGTCAGTTCAGCACGATGTGAAGGGATTGATTAATCTTTTCGGCGGAAATAAATCCTTTGTTGCCAAACTGGATACATTCTTTGAAATGGACCCGAATATCACACCGCCGAAATATGTTGGAGTAGTTGGCACCATTGGCCAGTATGTGCATGGTAACCAACCTTCGCACCATGTGGCTTATCTTTACAACTATGCAGGTGAGCCCTGGAAAACACAGTTGCGGGCCCGTCAGGTTGTTGAAGAGTTGTACCGAAGCGGTCCCGGCGGACTGTGCGGCAACGAAGACATGGGCTCGCTTTCATCGTGGTACGTTTTGAGCGCTATGGGCATTTATCCTGTAACTCCGGGTGAACCAATTTATGTCATCGGGAGCCCGCTGTTCGGACAGGCTACCATCGATTTGGGCAACGGCAAAACATTCATCATCGAAGCGCAAAACAATTCGTCTGCGAACAAATACATCCAATCAGCCACTTTAAACGGAAAGCCGATGACCAAAACATGGCTATCGCAAAAAGAAATTACAGATGGCGGAAAAGTTGTTTTTATAATGGGCCCGGAACCGAACAAGAAATGGGGAAACCGGCCGGAAGATGCGCCTCCATCGATGAGTAAGTGATAATATTTTTGAGTTATGAATTATTAATGATGAATGAGAAAATATTCAAAGGAAATAGAAACTAAACGATTTTAAACAGCCAATCCAAACCCAAAACTACCAACGTTTTTTTTGACCTATTAACCAACAAAATTGAATTATGATTGCACTTAAAAGTAATCCCTTTCAAAGGGCTGGAGTTTTGTTTCTTGTCGGGATATCGCTTTCCATAGGCTGGGGTATCCGGGGTAATTTCGGGCACGAATATGGCGCTTCATTTGCCGGATGCCTTGCTGCATTGGCGGCGGCTATTTTATCGGGTCGGGAAGACTGGCGGCAGCGTATTCCGTACTTTGCATTTTTTGGAGCCTTGGGCTGGGGATTTGGTGCTACCATTTCCTACATGCAGGTGATTTCTTATTCCGAAAGCGGGCACGCTGTTTCTCAATGGTATGGCTATTTATGTCTTTTCCTGATTGGCTTTTTGTGGGCCGGAATGGGAAGTATGGGCTCGGGCTTTGTAGCAACTGCACCCAAAGAAAAAATCGAACAGATTTTCAAACCTCTGCTTTTTGTTTTTGCATCGTGGCTTATTCTCGATACGTTTGAAGACACCATTGCGCATTGGCTGCAATCGGGCATTTCCTTTGACGAAACGGCCTCGCGCCACAAAAATCCCTTGTATTGGTTCGATGCCGATTATTTGCCTGCCTCCTTTGCTGCAATTGGAGCCGCTGCTTACGATTTGTACGAGCGAAAAGGTGTCCGTGATCGCTTCCTTCTGCCTGCTTTTGCCGCTGGTGGAGCTTTGTCCGGATGGCTTATTCAGTTGTTGCTTCGTGTGCTTGATTGGGAGAAAGGATTGGCGTCGGCGCTTACCTATTTGCAGGGAGATCCATCCTACATCGATCCGGCTACCGGGCAGCACCCATTTCCGGCAACCAATTTATTGAATAACTGGCCGCAATGGTTTGGCGACTATCCGCAGCACGTTGGCTGGTTTATTGGCTTGCTGTTGGGTGTGGTGGTCTATTTCGTAATTTATGGTAAGTTCAGGAACGGTTCTTCCTTATTTGCCTGGATGGGAATGGGCTGGCTCATCTCTTTCCTTATTTTTCCTGTATTCGGAAGCATTTTATTCGCGCAATATGGCGGCCTCCGCATGACGCCTCCGCGTTCCGACGATTGGGCAGGGATTGTGGGCGTTTTTGCAGCTACCAGCATTTGGATGTGGCGAAATAACCTGAAACAGGTAAGCATTGCTGCCGTTATTGGCGGAACTATCGGCGGCCTCGGTTTTTCAGGTATTCAATGGCTCAAACATTTTCTCGACTCGTTTGGAAACCCGCAGAAATTGCTCAATCACGGATATATTGCCGGAAGTCCCGAATACCTGGAAAAGGTGGCATCCTGGGCCAAATGGCAAGGACAAAATTGGCACAGTTTTCTCGAACAAAGTTATGGCTTTGTCAACGGAATTGCTTTGGCAGTCGTTTTCGGATTTCTATTTACCCGTGTTAAAATTCACAACGATCAGCCCGAAGCTGCCGGACAAAAGCCCTCATACCGCTGGACACGTGCTTTTGCCGCATTGTTTATTTTGCTTGGCCTCACTTATTTCAACATGGTGAAAAATGTAGAGGAGTGGGGGAATAACCTGAATCCGGCTGTTTGGAAAACTGTTGTTACACATGCTGATGGTAGTACTGAAACTCTCCCGGCACAATGGGATATGCCTTATTTGGGGCATTTTCCTGGAGTCGATTTTTTTCATTTATCGCCAACTGGTTGGTTTAACCTCACCTGGGTTTTGCTCATTATCGCTTGTATTTTTATCGTCAGGAGGCATTATCGCGAGCCGCTACCCATCTTTCCACAAAGTTCGCTGGCCAAAGGGCAAATCATTTTCCTGATTTTGCTGTGGATTATGGTTGTTGCCAATTTCGAACGGGCGCTCACCGGCTGGCATCCCAGCCGTTTGCTCACCGAATGGGTTATCTTTGTAAATGCCATTGTTGCAACGGCGCTGATTTTGATTTTGCCCAATTCAAAAGAAGAAGTTGTTTATTCAGAAATTCCTGATTACAAATGGTATTACAAACGAATCTGGATAAAATCACTGGGAACGGTATTAATTACCAGTGTCTTATTCCTGACAACCAACCGAATGATTTATCAATACCCCAGCTACGATAAGCTTAACCTGAAGCAATACCATACCCGGTTTGGACCTGAAGCCAGCTGGCGCAGCAAACCCAACCTAAAAAATGCCAATCACAAGTAAATAGGGAATAGTAAAAAATAGCCAGTTCAAAAGCTGGCTATTTTTTTATCTGATACTGATAATTGCATTGATATAAGCGTTCTCAGTATATGGATTCAGAACAAATTCAATTTTGGCCGGAATTTTTAGCCTTTCACCCAGGGTAATTGCTTTGTTTAAGCCTACGCCCATGTTCACTACGGCCGCTTTCGACGCATAAAAGCTTTTCCACGGCGTCATTCCGGCGAAAGTATAAGCTTCAAAGTTTTTGTAGGTTTTGGTGTATTTGGCTTCAAAGTAGGTCGAATAGTTTTGCTTTTGCGTGATCTTGTCGCGGTCTGGCCCCCATATCCATATCGAATAAAGTAAGGTAACTGGCGTTCGTTTGAAAGGTTTATGATAGGCATACAAATCGAGCATGTGCGAACTTTTGCCTTCGTTAAAATTGAAAAATTTATGCTCCGAACCGCTGACATCCGAAGTGGTAAAATAGTCGATCAAACAAAGCCTGAATTTTTTAGTCAGCTGGTATTCAAACGTAAAATCGATCTCGCTGTAGGCTTTGCTTTCAAAAGCGTACGATCCCCAGATGGATGCGCTTAGCTTTTTATTGGCGTATCCAATGGACGGTTGAATTACTGGTGAATCGGAATAAGGTGTTGCCCGCCATATCCAGCGGTTGGCCAAATCAACCTGAACATATAAGCACGAATCGGCTTTTTCGGCCAATACAACGGATGAAAATAGCAGGAAAATAAGAAAGGTATAAATAAAGCGAAGCATGTGAAACAGGTTTATTTTAAGCATAAAAGAAGGTAGTCTTTTGGGCTACCTTCTTTGTTTGGTTTTGAGTTAATAAAGTTATTTTACGATCGGTGTCAAAACAATATTTCGGTACGAGACTTTGCCGTGATCTCCCTGCAAATAAATTGGACCAGGCGTATTAACATCCGATTTCATAGCGCCACCAGTCGGGCCGTAAATGGGCTGATTATCGATGATTTTTACACCATTCAGGACAACTGTAACGTGCCGGTCACACAAAGTCATATCCATGGTTTGCCAGGTTCCGGCCGGTTTTTCGGCAGAAACCGAAGGTGTCACACGGCTGTATAAAGCGCCCATATTGTGCGAATCGAGTGGCTTCTTGTACGAATCCAACACCTGAATTTCGTACATTCCACGCAGATAAACGCCGCTATTGCTTCCTTCGGGCACATTAACTTCCAGTTTCAGGTTGAAATCTTCAAATTCCTGGTCGGTACGCAGGTTTCCGTAGCTGATGTGCGGTTGTCCTTCGGTTTGTTTCGGATCGGTTGTAAGAATGTCATCTTGTGCCGAAAATCCATTTTTTTTCTTTTCGTCGATCAATCGCCAGCCGGTTAAATCTTTACCATTGAATAGGGTAATAGGCTGCCCGAATTTTACTTTGGTCAGGTCGGGCGCTGCCGGTGGAGCTTGTAGTTTTGTGCCTGTAAAGCCAGTTGAGTCAATTCCACTTCCATCGCGACGCGGTTTATACAGAAAGCCGGTAATTTTCTCACCGTCTCTCGACACTTTCAGCCAATTGGGAATCTGGTGAGTACGCAATGGGTTGTCTTTTTCGTCTTTGGTTCGCGTAATATTGTCAATTCGATTAACAATCAAATGATTGTGGTTGTCCATGTACACGGCAGCAACCGGCGAAACGCTACCGCCAATCCAGAGCAAATCGGCATCGACATAATCCTTTTCCTGACGAACTTCGAGCCAGCTTACACCACCGCCTTGTACATCGATCGTCCATTGTCCGAAGAAATCGTTGATTGTTGCTTTGGGGGCAGGTGTTGCTGTTTGCTCTTTAGGTTTTTGCTGGCATGCTGAAACGGCAAAAGCCAAGGCTGCACCAGCCAATAAAATTTGTGCTGATTTCATAATGCTGAGTTTTGTTTATTGAAATTTAATTGGTTATTGGTATTTAAAATCGTTTCAAGATAGCAATTTATACTTAAATGCCAGTGCTATTACTTTGTAAAATATCCGTGATAGCGCCCCATCCAGTATGGTAAAAGAAAATATGCACCATCATCTTCATAGCGCCCCCCGTTACCCGTATCCAGCTGGTGTGGATTTGTATTCCATTTCGAAATCTGACCTTCGGGTGCTGGAACGGGTTTCACCGATTGGGCCGTTTTAAATCGACTTGGTAATTGATCGTGCTGTAAATCGAAACGATGACTGTTTGTCATGGTCCAGCTAATCATATCCATCGGAACTTTTTGGAGCTGTTCGAGAGCCTGTTTTACATCGCAGTCTTCGTTCAGCGATGCGCTTGCAATCAGGTTCCAGAGTGGTATTTCGTCAGGTTTGGCAATATTCCACGAACGCATTAAACTTTGCTTATAAACCGGCAGCAATTCTTCGGGTTTCATGTATTTAAAGAGCATGTAATAAGGCAAATAAGCCAATAAATCGTCGGAATGGCTATTCTCATAAGGATCAAATTTCTTGGCTTCCAATGTATTTTCGGCATAATGGTGTTTTTCAACCAATTGCTTATAGGCCATGATAAATTTTGGATCGTGGGTAATTTGCTCAGCAGTTTTCAGGAACGATAAAATCTGGAGCGAATTTAGATTTTTCTCATAATTCCAGTTCGGCGAATTGTTCAATGAATCGGGATTCCAGACTGCCCAGCGTGTTGGTTTGCCATCAAAATCAATCAGATGAAAATTGTTGTCGACAATATGCGAAACGATGCGGTGAATCAGTTCTTTCGACCTGTTTTTGAGTTCACCATCGGCAACTAACTCATAAAACAGCGGAATGCTAAACAGGTGTCCTGCAATTTCATCTGAGCTTGTGTCGTCGAGCCATTGCCATTTGCCATCGGGCGACAGGTGCCATTTCTTTGGATGTGGTGAACGTGATTGGACTACCGAATCAGTTGCTGCCGCAAACGATCTGGCCGGGAAGCCGGATATTCCGGTTACAGTCTCCATGCGTTCGAGCGCCAAAAAGGTTTTTATGGCATTGGCGCGGGCTTCGGGATCGTGGGTTGCTGCATACCGGAAACATTCTGCACCTAAATAAATTGAGGTCCAAAGCCCGTCGTTGTCATCGTTAATGGTATAGCTTGTGGTTAAATCTCCCGGAATTTTCAGAACCGATTTACTTACCTGCCCGTGTCGATCGTGCCGCAACCTGATTCGTTCCTCAAATTTGGCCGCTTTTTCTTCAAGCGTTATTTGCACTTCCTGTATCTGGCTTATTCCTTCGGGAGTTGCTATCCAAACAGTATGGCGGTCAATAGGTAAAATATCAATTATCTTGTTGTTGGATAACCATCGTTTTCCTGCATAATAGTGCCAGCTTTCATCTTTTAAAATGGCCCCATTGGGTGTCCCAATCCAGATTTTGTTTGCAATTGGTTTAATTGTGGTTACCGGTCCATACGGGAGTCCGTCGGTGCCTCTAAACAGCCAGTTATTCCCATTAGCAGCTATACATCCAACTGAAAATAGTCCTCCAAAGAGAATATCCTGATTATTATTTGCGCTTGCCAGCGAAAAATAATTTTGTTTCAATCCATTGGCCATCAGATTATCGTCCAGATTCACCCACTTCCCGTCGAGTTGGTGCAACAAACCTTTATCTGTACCAATCCACCAATCGTTTTTGGCTCCTTTGGCTATGGCATATATTCGTTTCCCTTTGGTTGCACTAATTAATTCGAAATTGTTGTCGTAAGCATATAATCCGTTGGTTGTTCCTGCAAACCATGTTTTTCCATCGACAAAAAGGCAAAGTATGGTATCGTTTTTAGCGGTTTCGGGCAGCGCAATGGTGAGTTTCGAATCTTCAGTTTGAATGGAATTTGACATTGCCAGCCATAGTTTACCGTCTTGATCAATTGTTGCTGTTTGCCAATTCCCATTACGCGAATTGAATGTCCAACTGCCATTGAATCGGGAACTAATTCCACTTTTTGTAACTACAATCTGTTTTTCAGCAACCGAAAACATTTTCACTATTTCTTTTCCGGCTGCTTCAGGAAGGGTAATGGTGGTTTTTATTTCCTGAAAATAGGGTGTGTCCTTAACCTGAGCAGTCAGGTTAAAGCTCATAAGCAATACCAACGCAAGCAATAAGGTTTGATATTTCAGGCTTCGTCGAAATGTCATATTCAGTTATTTTTCGTTAAAGTATTGATGATAGCGCCCCATCCAGTAGGGCAAAAGAAAATAGGAACCATCTTCTTCTCCGAAACCTCCAGCTCCCTGATCGTACTTGTAATTGTTGTTGTTCCACTTCGATACTGCTCGTTCAGGTGTTGGTATTGGCCTGATAGATTGTGCTTTTCCAAAACGATCATCCATCTGGTCTTTCGGCAAATCCCAACGTTGACTGTTATTCATTGTCCAGTTGATCATATCCATCGGTATCTGCTGAAGTTCATCCAACGCCACATTTAAATCACAATCCTTTTCAAGGGCAGAGCTGGCAATAATATTCCAGATTGGAATTCGGTCGGCTTGTTCCACATTCCAGCTTCGCTGCATACTTTTTTCGTAGAATGGCCGTAGTTCTGGTTCTTTGGCGTATCGAAACAGAATGTAATAGGGCAGAAATGCCAGTTCGTCGTCGGAGTGATTGATGTCGAAAGGTCCATACATCTTTTGCTGAATCATGTTTTCGATGTAATGGTGTTTCTGAATCAGCATTTGGTAAGCTGACTCAAATTTCTGATCGCCGGTAACATGATAAGCCGCTTTCAGGAACGAAAGAATTTGCAGCGAATTAATTCCGCGTTCGTACCACCAGTTTGGCTTGAAGTTTATGGAGTCGGGGGCCCAAACCGCCCAGCGTGTGGGCTTTCCATCCAGATCAATCAAATGAAAATCGTGATCAACAATGTGCCCCATGATACGCTGAACAAGGTTTTTTACCCTGGTTTTCATTTCGCCTTCAGCAACCAGATCGTAAAACAGCGGGTAGGCAAACATGTGCCCGACAAGCTCGTCGGAGCTGGTATCGCCTTTCCACTTCCATTTTTTGTCGGGCGTTGGGTGCCATTCGCCGCCTTCGCCTGTGCTTTCGTTGATGGCCACAATCGATCGGGCAGGAAACCCCGGAATTCCAGTGATCGTTTCAAGCCTTTCCATGGCAAGGTAGGTTTTTATTGCATTTTTCTTGGCTTCCGGGTCTTTGGTCGTGGCGTACCGGAAGCATTCGGCTGCCAGGTAAATCGAAGTCCAAAGCCCGTCGTTGTCGTCGTTAATGGTATAGCTTGTGGTTAAATCTCCCGGAATTTTCAGAACCGATTTACTTACCTGCCCGTGTCGATCGTGCCGCAACCTGATTCGTTCCTCAAATTTGGCCGCTTTTTCTTCAAGCGTTATTTGCACTTCCTGTATCTGGCTTATTCCTTCGGGAGTTGCTATCCAAACAGTATGGCGGTCAATAGGTAAAATATCAATTATCTTGTTGTTGGATAACCATCGTTTTCCTGCATAATAATGCCAGCTTTCATCTTTTCTGATTGCTCCCTGAGGTGTTCCCAGCCAAAGAGATTTGTCGGTGCTCCTGATCGAAGTGATTGGACCATAAGGTAATCCATCGGCTCCGCGCAAAATCCAGTGATCGCCGTTTTCAGCAATGCAACCCACAGTGAACAGGCCTCCAAACAACATTTCATCTTTATCCATTCGGCTTTCGAGCGAAAGATAATTGTGTTTTAAACCGGCCGCCAACATGTCCACATCAAGGTTTATCCAGCTTCCGTTCATTCGCCGCAACATTCCCGCAGGTGTAGCGGCCCACAGGTCGTTTCGTTTATCAATGGCCAGCGCATTTATGCGTTTTCCTTTGGCAAACCGAACTTCAGTCCAACTTCCGTTGTATGACCATAAACCATTGGTGGTTCCTACCTGCAACAATTGATCGCTTTCCCAGAGTAAACAAAGTATGGTGTCGTTTTTAGCCAACTCTGGCAAAGAAATTGGTGTTTGGCTATTTTCTTCCTGAATGGTTTGTTGTGACGCCAGCCAGATTTTTCCATTAGAATCAACCGTAGCAGTTTTCCATCCTGAACCAAATGTTCTCGACACCCACTTCCCATTCTCATATTTATAGGTTCCATTAGAAGTAATTGCCACCTTTTTCTCGGAAACTACGAACAATTTGACAACATTTTTACCTGCTTCATCGGGTAATTTTACATCTGTTTTAACCTCCTGAAGATAATTCAGAAGTTTTATGCTCTGTATATCTTGTGCGTATAAAGTAATACTTAAAGTAATCGAAATAATTATAAGAAATAGTTGTATTTGTTTTTGCTTTTTCATCTCGAATAATATTGAATTTACTTATTGCGAATAGTTCTGTTTACTTTTTTAATAACCATACGTCGCAAACTTTTGACTGTTGACGCCAATTTAATTTTGACTCTTCGGGCTGATCGAAGGTGATGACTAATTTTCCATCGCTAACATATTTCTGGTTCACCAAAAATTCCTTAAATTCTTCTAATCCTTTATTGTAAACAGTCGGGTCCAGTCGTTCGCCGTCAGCCCGAACCAATGCTTCGCCATAGCCCGCAATTCTGATTACATAGCGTCCATTGGGATCGAGGTCGGCATATTCGAGTCGTGGAAAATTCTGGAAAAGCTGTGTTGATAAGCGTTTGCGGCTCATTCCGCTGTCCCACCAGGCCACATCGGTTGCATCTTCGGTGCGGGTTTTCACACGCGGGCCTTTGGATAAATCTGAAACATTGTCGTAGTAACTTCCCAAGCCAGGTTTTTCCCAGGTTCTGATCACGTCAAGCCGGGCAAGTTTTTCCTGCTCCGTGCTCATTTTACGAATCTTATCAAACTCGTCGGCCAGCCACCAGCGGTTATTTAGCGGGTAATCGATAAAATCAAGGATGGCACCCCGTTCGGCGCCGCTCGCATTGTACTTTTTCACGCTGGTTTGTGCGCCAATCGACTTCCATAAGGCTTCGCAATAGTCAAAAATCGTTTGCCTCAATTCCGGAGAAACAAGTTCTTTGTCAGCCTTATTTACTACTTCAAGCGCTTCGGCCATTGCTTGATCTGCTCCCAATTGCTGAGCTTTTGCTAAAATTTGGTTGGCTTCCTTTTCGAGGTTTTGCTCGAAAATTTTTCGGCGTCGAACATAGGCGTCGTAATACGAGCGCATTACAAGCTGTTGCCAGCGCCAGTTGCCCTTTAGTTCGGGGTGCTTCTGTTCCAGGTTTTGAAAAAACGATAGGGTAGCTTCAATTCCGCCATTTTCTTCAACTGGCCCCACCCAGTTGCGTTCGAGTGCTAAAATGCCATTGGCTCCATCGGTTGCCACCGAACTACCAAAGAAATAGCGACTGTATTCCACCATAACTTCGGTTACATCCTTCGCCGGGTTCCAGGCCATTTGGCTCCAAACAACCTTGTTTACATCGTCGTGCGAACCATCGGAATAGGAGATAAACCCATCAGTAAATGGTGCAAAGCGATTGTGTATTTTGGCATAGTAAAACGGCTGAGGATTACAAACCTCGCGTCCTTCAGTGAGTGCAAATGCCTGATCCCAGTTTTCGACCGGGTATTGGCAGCGAACAGTGTGTGTCAGGTCGGGATAATGGCGATGTTTGTATTTTGCCGGAAGGCGGAAACGGGTTTCGGCCATATCCGGGCTGCTGGGCCCAGATACAACTCCGGCAAGCCAATCGGGATTATTCTTGTTCAGGTAATCGTAGAAATA
>DAOPZV010000083.1:10995-16023 GCA_035353575.1 Prolixibacteraceae bacterium
GTTTCACGAACAGGCGATTTAATTTGTGCTGAAGCTAAAATTCCAGCTTTGCTGAAATCGGTGGGCTGTGCCTGAATGATGCAGACATAAAGTAATGCAACTGCAAGAAAAATTGCTTTAATAATTCTGAAATTCATATTGGTATAACTTATTAGTTTGTTGGTTTATAATGTTATTTGGTGACCAGAGGTTTTGCTGTTTGTGTTACTTTATCCACCATTAATTGGCCAAGGTCAGGACCAAAAAAACTCACACTCGACTCGTAGCCTTCGCCGTGCAAATACTGTTCTTTATCTAGTATATAACTAATCCATTCGTTGGCGAGTCCACCAATGGTGACGCATTTTGCACCAGCGTTCTTCAAATTGGTTTTCACTTGTTTCCCCAAAACAGCGGTCATTTCACCCGGAACCCCAACAATAACAAGGTTCCCGATCCGAACTGCACTGATGCCCACTTTTACAGGGGCCAACATGTTCATTACTACTTTTACCGTTTGTTCGTTCAATCCATATTCTTCACCGCCGGTTTTCATAAACGACGGATGTGCCTGGTGTTCGGGTAATACAATAGTCTGATACTGGAAGTTGAATATTTTTACAACTTTTGGTTTGATGGTTTTATAAATACCAAACGCTTTTTCTGCGACCTGCTTTCCGTAGATTTGAATTTTTGTATAGGCATCACCCGAAGCATCGAGTACTGGCGACTGGTCACCTTCGGCGCCATTGTAATACATGGTCGTAACATTATTTCCAATCATTTTTTGAAGTTCCGACTGCAAATAGCCGGGCCATTCGGCTGACACCTGCATGTCTTTTCCTCCTATAAAAGTGGGGTGGGCGGTCCAGTTCACCAAAACAGCAAGTGGTTTGCCATTTTCGAGATCTACTCGCGTAACAGTCATATCGCGATCAACATCCGGATCTTTGCGCCGGTTGCGGTTGAGACCTTCTATTTGTTGGCTGGCTGTTCCAATTTTTACAGATTGGTAGTTTTGGTCGGCTGATTTAATCAATGTTTCCAGTTGCATCAATAAAAATTCAAGCAATTCAGGCTGAAAAATTCCTATTTGCGGACTGTTCAGTTTGTTTTTGCTATTTATAGCCGCCATTTCAAGACTGCCATGCGAATGACTTGGAAGCAGCATTATGTTTTCGGCTGACCATCCTTCCTTGGAAAGTCGTTTCATTAAATCAACTTTTACATTGGTTGGAAGTCCAAGTATGTCGAGGGTTACGATTGCAAATTTGGTGTTGTCTTTTTTGACAACTAACGCTTTTGCAAAAATAGGATCGTGAACGGCTGTTGCCGGTTTATTCATGCGCTCGCCATAGCCACCCAGCGTATATTTCATCTCCAGAGGCGGCGTAATATTAATGGTTGCTACGTTTGCCTGCAATCCGGCTGCACCACTTTGATTGGTAATGAGTAGCAGGACTGCCAGTGCAAAATAAAATAGGTTGTTCTTCATTTTGTTTCTTTTTCAGGTTTTGCGCTTTTGGAAAAATTCTAAATTGAACGTTGTCGCCGCAACTCAATCGACAATAGTAAATAGCTAAATTGTAAATCACTTGGCTACTTCAATTTTCCAGTCGGTAAATTCAACCCAGTACTGACGTTTGTCGGGGCTACCGGCGGCTAAGCCCAAATCAACGGTTTCGTTTATTCCCGGCAGGTCAACCGAATGTCGTTCGATGATCCAGTTTTTGCCATCCAAACTAATATACCCGCTGAAACTGTTGCCGTGCCGAACCATTTTAAGGTAAATCGGAGTTTTTGAGTTCTCGGGTAAATTGGTACTGCTGGCTTTGTGCATACATCCGTTGGCAAACTCGTCATACTCGATACCGGCCCGGCCAGGTGTTCCAAATACCAGCACAGAGCCTTTACTTCCTGGCTGAACATCAAAGCTTTGAGCAATGTCGTTACGAACAAACAGTCCCGAACGGAACCATTCGTGCGTGCGATTTCCGAATTGATTGATTTTAACCGTGGCTACAAAATCGCCTTTAATGCCTTTCACATAAGCCGCAGCATACGAATCTTCAGCATGGTAAAAATCAGAACCTCCGGCAGTTATTTTAAAACGGTTGGCTTTGGCATCGACTTCAATTTCAAAAGGTTTGGCTTTGGCCGAACAATATTTTAACACCGGCATGTTTGCCAAATCAAGAACTTGTCCTTCAGCAACATTCAACTCTTTTTCCGCGCTGTTTTCAATGCGCGCCTGATGTTTACCGGCCGCTGGCTCTAACTCGAAGCTCACGATTTGAGTTCCGTTCGGTTTTAGTTCAATCGTCTGATTTTGAACCTTGCGATTGTCAACAAACAGGTTGGCGCTCATGGTTTGCGCTGTTGCCATCAGGTTTCGGGCGGTGGCTGTCGCTTTTATCCGTTCACCCTGAATGAGGCGATCTCCCGACAGTTTGAAATCTTCGAATACAATTGCGGGCTTTTCGCCTTCAATCCTGACCGCCTGATAAGCCGTTGATCCAATAGCTAACTGATGTTCTCCGGCATCGTACAGCCTGACTTCAAACTCAATTTTGCGTGTGTTGTTTTTGATCACCGGAAACAATTTGCTTTCTCTGATTTTGCCATCCACATACAATTCAACCGGGGCAATGCCTGTGGCGCCATTGTTGGTAACACCGGCAGTCAGGCGGACAATACTCCCGGCTAAAACTGCTCCGGATGCATTCTTTGAAGCGGCTTCAACGTGGAGGTTGCTTTCGCCGAATTCGGGTTCACCTTCGATAATCGTTTCGGGAGCATTTGCCGGAGCCTCTATTTTGAAGTTATTTCGGTAGGTGTTGTCTTCGGGCATCGCGGCACAATATTTCATTTCGCCCTGCTCGAGGCTGTAATAAATATTCTCTTCGGAAGTCCAGCCGTTCGACATGTTATCGAACCAGAAAGCCACATTATCGTTGAAGAATCCCGCATGTACGTTATGAATCAGGTTGCGGCGAACCACAGAATTAAAGGTTACTCCGGCTGTTTTAATTGCTCCTGAATCGTCGGCATCCATTTGCACATCGTCGAGGTGATTGTATTCAACCAGGTAGCCGCCATCGATGGCTTCTTCCAAATTCGACCACCCACCAATGTCAATGCCGTATCGTCCGCGGGTTTTGGTAATATAGTTGTGCGAAATGGTGGTCATTAAGGTATAATTGGCGTAGATATTTATGCCACCGCAATCGAAAAACTGGTTGTACGAGATTTGAGTTTCGCGGGTAATCTCGCGCCCGTCGCCCGGATTGGTTGGCCCGTGAGCCATCAGCGCGCTGTTGTCGATGGTTTCGAACCTGTTGCGCAATATGCGGGTTTGGTAGCAACCTTTCAGGATAGAAAGTCCGGTGCCGGCGCACGAACGAATTTCGCCATCGACAAATTCGCAGGCATGAGCAAACTCGTAGCTAATGGCGGTGCTTTTGGGAGTCGCTCCTTCAAAAGTAAGTCCATAGAAACGCAGGTTTCGAACTGGCTGCCCTAATTTACCTTTCACCGTTACCAGGTTGTTAATTCGCGGAACTTCAGCCAAAACTTTATTCGGATCAGGAATATCGCTGGTTGGTATGTAGCTGATTTCCTTTGTTTTTTTATCAAAAAACCATTCGCCCGGTGCATCGAGCAGCGATTTTATATTTTCGATGTAATAACGCGGAGGCACAATTACCACGCCTTCCTGCGGCGATTTAAAAGTAGCAACGCCGCTTTTCTCGTCTATTTTTACAATCGAATTAACACCTGTATGCCAGCGCAACAGCATGGTAACGCGGTTTCCTTCCAAATCTTTCCAGTTTTTAAGTTCGCCTTTCCTGAAGTGGATTTCGCTGGTATTTTCTGAAATCACGGGTGGAACGAAATAGCCCTGATTGGGTATGCGGGCAAGTGTTTGCCGTTTGCCATTTACGACCAGCATCTGTACCGAATCAGCATCAAATTTGGCAGTCCAGGTATTGCCTTTTTTTGTCCAGCCATTGACAGGAATACCTCCCGAAATCACGGGTTTTTCGCCCGGATAAGCTGCATATGTCACATAATGGTCCTTTAGCTTATGGTATTCGAAAGCGCCTGTTGGTAAATTGGTTTCAACACGTTCGCCACCATCAATAGGTTCAAAAACAAGCGGTTGTTTCAATGAGTAAGTTCCTTCGCGGAGATAGACCAGCATGTCTTTGCCTTTTCCGAATGGGTGAGGCGAGCCAATCCATCGTTTTTCAACCGGCGCATCCTTGGGTTTAAACACTTGTGCTTTCAGTTCGCGAACAGCTTTTTGTGCCCGTTCCAGTGTCAAAAAAGGTCCGTCAGTTCCGGCTGAATTTGGTTCCGCCAATGTACCTGACCAGTTGTCGTTTCCTTTTGGCGACACATAGAAATCGGCTTTTTCAGGATAGCTAAATGGCAACCAAGCCTCGCCTTCCAGAATTTTGCCATCACGGTTGGGTGCCTTAGTTTGAGCAATGGCCGAAATATTCACTAAAACAAGCAATACACATGCTTTGACGAATGCATTGAAACGTAGAAATTCCATAACTGTTTGATTTGGTTAGTTTGAATAAAACTGCTGTTGATCAGCACTCTTTTTCCAAATTCAAACTTAGAAAATCGTAACGAACTGATTCGATGGGTTTTTGCTTATTCATTGTGGAATATTAACCAGAACAATATAAAATGAGGAAAAATCAAGCTATTGTGGTAAAATTAGTTTAAATAGCATTGCAAAAATTTACTTCTCCGAAAATTGAAAACATAAATGAAGAACAATTTAAATTTTCTATTTTAGTGATTGTTTTATAATTCATTTCGTGGATTTAAAAACTTGCTCCTAACGCGAAATAACCTAAATTCTATACCAATGAGACTTGTTGTTTTATTTATCCTGTTTATAGCCGCTCTGGTGTTTTCGGGCTGCGGCGGAAACGAAAAGCTGAGAGTTTATGATTTGAAGTGCGAAAACCTACAAAATCCGCTGGGTATCGACAAAACAGTTCCCCGATTTAGCTGGAAAGTGAAAAG
>DAOPZV010000084.1:0-15937 GCA_035353575.1 Prolixibacteraceae bacterium
AGGTAAAAAAAGGGCCAGCTTCTTTTAGAAACTGACCCTCGGTTAAAAAGTGGTTAAAACAAAAAAAACAGTTATTTATCCGGGCCCGGACTTTCAGCCGAGAATTTAATGGCTTCGTCCTCGTAAATTACACCAGTCATTTCGCCCAATGATGTGCGGCTAACGTAGTTGTAACGCTCAAATCCACCAAAATCTTCCTTGGTAAGCATATAGCCAAAAGCATCGTTGGTCAAGCCGAAGAGCATGGGTTGGGTGGTATTCATCTTACGTTTCACGTAGAACCCAATGTTTGGAAGTGCTTCACCTGGAATGGTGATGATTTGAGCCTTCCCAATGTTGAGCAGATTCAAACGGCTCGAAATGCTCGAAAAATCGCCCTTTTTAAGCGATTCGGGCACTAACGGCGAATATTTGAATACTTGCCGCATAACAGTATTATCAATCGGGAAACGGATTGTTTTTGAGGCGCAATAAAGAGTCGGGCTTTCCTGAACCG
The DNA here is from genome assembly GCA_035353575.1 of Prolixibacteraceae bacterium. Lineage (GTDB taxonomy): Bacteria > Bacteroidota > Bacteroidia > Bacteroidales > Prolixibacteraceae > Aquipluma. The sequence goes on from DAOPZV010000084.1 coordinate 497, forward strand.
GAGCCTTTTCGATAATACGAAGCGCTTCGTCGGCCATCAGGTTGCCAATACGGATGCATTCGTTCCAGTCATTATGCTCTTTCCCGTCGTTTATCTTCGGATCGACTCTTGTGTCGGCTGTTACCATTCCGCCCTGAGCACTGTTCATGAAAATGGCCACGCCTCCAATTTTTGACTCAATGTGGTCGTAAAGCGGGCCGCACAAATCGGGGCTCATCAGCTTGCGGCTTGTTCCCAGAATTTCAGGATGAGTAGCATAATTAACCAGGGTTGCAATGGGTTTTCCGGCATTGGAGCCTGTTGTTGCAAGCACCTGAATGACACCCATGCGTTTGTCGTACAATTCAGGAGCATAATAGTTGTAGGCAATCTGGCCATTGGCTTTTTCAACCGCAGTTTTCAGGCCGACCGGCTCCAGTTTCGATACAGCCTCATTAACGGCATCGGCGATTTGTTTCACGCACCAATCCAGATATTTCAGGTCGGCTCCGGTATTACCTTTTTCGTCGGCAAAACCATAAGCTTCGGGACAACTATGTGCGTGTGTTGCACCTATCAGGACATTTTCAGGAGCAATACCTTTAATCAATTTTCGCGAACGATCGCCCAGATAAGCGGGCCAGCCAATGTTATCAACGCTTACAATGGCAATCCGGGTCTGGCCTTTTTCAAGAACCAACGCCCTTGTTGTTAGCTTGCCCTGAAATCCATCGGGCATAACGGGAGTCCCCATTCCTCCTGAAATAGGGATCAGGTGATCGGGGGTAATGTCCCTCATTGCCGCACCGGCCTTAAGCGTTTGTGCATTCGAACTTAAAGCTAAAATCAAAAACACAGACATCAATGTCAATAATTTCATTTTCATAATTTAGTTGGTTTATTTGGTTTAAAGCTGGGTAGCCACATCAGAAACCTGTCTGATAACATCCATCGTATATTCGCCCATATTGGGGCCGAACCAGCCCATTGTTTGCGATTCATATTCATCCATGAAAAAATATCTTCCCGGAATGATGTAGCCCAAATAGCTTCCGTTAAAACTCGAAATATTAGCCAGAAATCCTTTTGATAAGAGGTTGTTTTTAATTTGAACGGCATATTCGCCGCTGAAATCAGCCGGGGTACTAATCCAAACCATTTGATTTATTCGTATGGCCTGAATGTAAGGATTTTGCGGCGTGACCATCAGCTTGTCGCTCACCGCAGTGCTGAGTCCTCGGTTTTTGCTGATCCGGATGTGAAAGTCGGGGAGTGGCAACCTGACTGAAACCGGAGAGAACTTTGCGCTCCGGCTTAGCTTTGTTTTGGCTAAATATTTATTCAAACTATCAGCTAAAGCTTCGCCAATAACACGCGGTTTTTCGAAGCCTTTGCCTTCAGCAACAGGACTCTGGCTTCCAACCGAACCCGCAACAAAAATAGCGAGATTAACTGAGGTTGCTTCCATTTTGCGCTGCCAGTATCCCGGGTAATCGGCACTGATTTCCATATTGCCGGCGCCCATTGTTGTTGCATGTGCTGAAAAAGAGCCAATAACAGCTTTTTTGCCATCCTTTCGTTCAATAAAAAGGTAGGCAAAATCGTTGTTTTTAATTCCTGCGTCTCCAATCAATCGGTTGCGGGTCCATGTTCCCGCATCAAAAATACCATTGCCGATGCTGGCCGGTTTGGTGTTTTTTGATGCTTCAATAACAGCTTTTGTTATTTGAGCAGCCATCCACCTCTGTATGTTATGGTTTTCTTTTCCCGCAAACTGTTCTGCCAGAAAGCCTGGTCCCCACGCACCAATACTCGAGTGTGTATGCGAAGCAGAAAAATAAACCTGTTCGCGCTCAATCCCTCCTTCTTTAAGCAAAATTGCAACAGTGTCGATAATGTTGGGAGGCAAAATAAGAAGATCGGTTCCAACAAAAACAATTTTTTTCGCCCCAACCTTCAGAGCAATTGCCTTTACAAAAATACTGTCATGAATTCCGGTTGCGCCTTTACCCTTTCGGGCTCCGAACCCAGCCAATGGAACCGTTTTAAATTTGCCAGCATTGAAATCGTCGGTGGAATTATTTAATCCGGGAGTAATACTAACTTTGGAAAAACCAGCTTCTATAGAATCTTCAACCAAAACTGTTTTGGACTTCAACTGAGAAATTAACTCATTGCTTTTTTTATAATAAGCTGTTTCGTAGAAAGGAGTTAAATCTACCGGATCAGTCAGAATAAAAAAGGCTGAACTCAGGAGAACAACGATTGTAGCTAGTATTATCCAAAGTTTCTTCATTTCAGGTAGTCACTTATTTTTTATTTACCAACAGTTGTTGTGTGGTAGTAACAAACATGCGGGTGCTTTGCGTATAGTCAGGGCCATTCAGAGGCGCTTTGTATTTCAAATCGACGTAAAAAGCCTTGAATCCTGAAGCAGGTTTTGTAATTTCAACTACAACTTCGGCCTTATTGGACGCGTTCAAACTCTGATCAACCCATTTTTCATCCCTGAAATCCTGATCTTTCGAATCAGCACTCCAAAGAATTGCGTCAACCAAAAGTTCTGGCGTGGTTTTAATTTTCACGGTGATTTTATTGCCATTTTCAGTAATGGAATAATTGCAGATTGCGTATTTGCTGTTGGTAACAGTTGTGCCCAGAAAAGCGCTCAGGGTTGCGAATGCTTTCTTTTTGTCGCCTAAGTCGTGGGCAGCATTGGGTGTATAACAGATATGGTTGTCGCCCGGAATGTCGTCGATGTAGTTTTTAACCGCATCGGCTGGCCAATAGGGGTCGTTGGTGCCCATGAAAATCATTTTCGGCATGGTGAGCGTTTTTCTGTACGAGTAGGGATCGACCATTTTAACAAGGTCACTTCCTCCTGGCGTTCCAAATTGCTGGGCAATCCCAAGTTTTACATAGTCTTCAATTTCAATGGAGTAGTCGCCCCAAACCTTCTTCTGATAATCTACATTTACAGGCATATTGAGCACATCGATAACCATCGGACCAATAGCTTTTACACGTTTGTCGTTTGCACCGGTTAACCAGGTTGTCCAGCCACGTTTCGAGGCTCCTGAAACTACAAAATGTTCAATCTTGTGTTTCACTTCTTTTTTCGAGAATTGCTGAACTACATCCATGGCGCGAATGGCGCTTTTGGTCATCGGGAAAAGCAATGGCCAGGTAAAATCATGATCATTGAGGTAATTGTGTAATGTGTACGAAATCAGCGCATCTTCTGTCAGATCATTGTAAAGCGGTTGATTTGGAATCTGCCATACGATTGCCGCGATGGTATGATTTACTTTGGCTACTCCAATTAGATTTTTCGTGAGGCTTTCGTCCCATTTATGCAGGTTTGGATAGCTATTTTTTACGCTGCCTCCAGTAATGAAGAGCAAAGCATCTTTGTATTTTACATCTTCGGGTGCAATTAGTGTTAGTTCATGGTTCCAGCTTATTCCACGCCATGTTTGGGAAGTAAAAACGATCTGGTAAAGCGATACCCCGTCAATTTTCGTTTGGTTTTTCAACTCCCATTTAAACGATTGATCACCATTTTGAAGATAAGCAGTCATAGCTGTTTCAGGAGTGATTGTTTTAGATTGGCCCAACAGATTGCCTGATATTAGCACAAACAGCAGAAGGACAAAAGAAAAAATGCGTTTCATAGTCGGTTTTATTAAAAAACCAGGCCAGGATTACCCCGACCTGGTATGATTTATTTTGTTTTAATTATTCAAGTTTAAAAGGGTTTTCCGGTTCCCTGAAGCACCCACATTTTAGACCAGCCGCTGTTTTTACTTTGGTCAGTTCCCTGGTATTGTGTGGCTTCAAGTTTTTCGATTGCAGCGTTGGCATTAACTGTGTTTTTCGAAATCTCGTTATCGTAGTGATAATAGAATCGAAGAGGAAGCATTGCTCTTACTGCTGATGGACCTGTAGTTAAAACAGGAAGTCCTGTTCTTCTCCAGTCGAACCAGGATTCCTGGCATGCCGACCAGCTGGCAACCCATTTTTGTTCGATAATGCTCGAAAGTCCTGAATAAGGCGCTTTTGCGAGATAACCTGAGAACGACCCGCCAACACCCCACGCGTTAAATGATTGCTGAATCCCGGCGGCGTAGTACGAGTCAGGAGTGCCTGAAATCCAACCGCGGAAAGCAGCTTCGGCCAAAATAAAATTAACTTCGGCAGCGGAAATAAGCCGCATTAAAACCAGCGCATCGGTTGTTTTTTTATACCTGTCGTTTAACTGCGATGCGTATGGATTTTTTGTTCCCTGCGCCGGGTTCGCTGTATTCAAGTTAAAAATCTGAACCTTTGGATTTGAAATTGGAACCCCGACGTAATTGCCGTCGAAATCTACTTTCATAGCGTTGTCGGTCTCGAACTTGGTTACAATATCTTGCGAAACCTGGCGAACTCCGTTAACAGTTTTGTCAACATTTGTTCCATCAACCAATACAAGCGGTATTTCTACTTTATTTGCCCAGACAGCCAATCGCGGATCGCTGTATTTCTGTAGCGCGTCAACCAAAGTTGCGGCCATTTTAACGCGCATGTAGGCACCGTCCGGAGCAACATCATAAACAGTGTTCAGCGGGTTTGAATTGTCTTTCGAGCTTCCAACAAACGAGATATTGGCATCGTCGGAATACGAAGTAATAATCGGGTATTTTGCTGCATCCTGAGCAATTTTCTTTATTCCTGCTTCGGCAACAGCAGGTTCTTTAGCTTGTAATCGCATATAGAAACGCAATGCCAGTGAATTGGCAAATTTTCTCCATTTTGCAGGATCTCCTGCATAAAGAACATCTTGCTTTGATGCTACATTGGTGTAAGCGGTTGCGCTTTTTGACAGCAGCGTGTTGGCGGTATCCAATTCGGCAATGATGTTGTGGTAAATGTCCTTCTGATCGTCAAATTTCGGTTTGAAATAAGTCGATCCACTTTCAGCTTTCAGCGCATCCGTGTATGGTGCGTCTCCCCACAAATCGGTAATCAGTCCATACATATATGCTTTCAATACGCGGGCAACCCCTTCATGAAATTCATATTTGCCTTGTTTGGCTTTTTTGAAGTATTCGTCGTTGTTCATCAGGATGGTATAATAGCCGCTCCAGCTTTGTGAAGTATTGTCCCAGTCGTAATTGTTGTAGCCACTTTGCCATCCTGTTTGCTGAGTTTGCTGCATAACTCCTGATAAATTACCAAATCCGATGCTGTAAACCGTTTGCCCAATGCTGGTTATTGTCGTCGGCAAAAGGAAGTTCAAATCGGCATTTGCCGGGTCAACTCCATTGGGGTTGATGTTGATTTCATCCAGATTTTTACACGAAATAACGAAAGATATTACTAACGTTAATGCTAATATATTTTTTAATTTAAACATGTCTTCAGTCTTTAAGGGTTAGAATGAAAAAGCTAATTTAAATCCAACAGGGATAACCCATGGCTCGGCATTGAAGCGCTCGACGCCTTGTTTGAATTTACCATTGCTGTCGGCCTGATATGCTCTTTCAGGATCAATTCCCATACCTGCATTTTTAGCCCAAATCATAATGTTACGGCTGTAAACAGAGAAGGCAACATCATCGAGTCCCCAACGTTTTGAAATTTTGTTCGGTAACGAGTAGCTCAACGATATTTCTCTCAGTTTCACGTAGTCGGCGTCAAAAATGTTGGCTTCGCCGCAATCCCATGGATAGCTTGCTGCATAAGGCCTGATTTCGGTACCAGGGTTACCAAGATTTTCTTTTTCCAGAATAAATTTGCCACCTTCATAGTGTCCGTAAACGCCCGGAGCAAATGTTCCGTCGTAAGCGCCAATTCCTGTATAATAATCGGTATAGAAACCACCATAATCTTTGGTAGGACCTCCAACCGGACGCGGATTATTGGTGTAAATAAGCCTGTCAGCATTCGAAACAACCCAGTCGCGCAAGCCCTGACTTGGCTGTCCGCCCATTCCTGATGGAGGTACAACCAACTGTTTAAGCCATGTATTCGAAATCACACTTTCAGTTAGGTATCTCCATGTTTGAGAAACATATTGTCCGCCTGATCTCCAGTCGAATGTCATGCTCAAAGTGAAATTTTTGTATGTTAGCGATGTTTGAAGCCCCATAATGAAGTCCGGATTGTAGTTTCCAACTTTCTCGTAGGTTTCTGAGGCTTGCCATTCTGCATCTTCGCCTTCAGGAAGTAAAGGATAATTGTAATACGGAGAAGATTTATCGGTTACGCGCATAATTTTGCGGGTATAAAGGTTACCGATTAAGCCATCCTGACCTTTCGATTTGTCTTTAACGTAGGCAATATTTTTAACACGGGCTTCGTCCCAGAACTGGATGAAATCAACACCATCAGCCAATTCCATTAAATAAGTTTTGTTTTTGGTAAAGTTTATGGTAACATCCCAAATCCAGTCTTTTGTTTTGATAGGGGTATAGCCCAGAGTCAGTTCAATACCTTTGCTTTGTAACAGACCGGCGTTAATGTTAATGTTGCTGAATCCGGTTGAGCCGGCAAGCGGAACACTCAAAATCTGGTTGCGATTGTCTTTTTTGTAATAAGTTCCTTCAAAACGCAGTCTGTTTTCAAATGCCTTAAAGTCAACACCAAATTCATAAGATGTTGCCTTTTCCGGAAGCAACATTGGATTTAACAGGTTGCTTTGTTTTCCTAAGCGAATTGCATCGCCCCATTGTCCTGCATCGTAATATGTTGCATTTAGGCTGTAAGGCGAAGTGTCGTTACCTACCTGTGCATAACCACCTCTGATTTTCAGGAGGTTGATATCTTTCCCCATTTGAATCCAGTTGTTGATCATCAAACTTAATGATGCAGATGGATAAAAATACGAACGATTCGAAGATGGCAGCGTACTCGACCAGTCGTTGCGAGCAGTCAGATCAAGGTAAACGAGGTCTTTATAGCCCAGGTTAGCCATTGCATACAAGCTGTTTATAGACCGCTCGTATCTTGAATTCGAATAATTCAGTGAAGTATTTTTGATATTTTGAACGGTGTATAAATAAGGAACAATAAGTCCGGAGCCCGATTTTGAAGAGTTGCTGACATTTGATCCCCTTGAATAAAGAATGTTACCACCGGCTGATGCAGTAAACGAGAAATTATTCCATGCGTTTTTGTATGTCGCCAGAACGTCGGAGTTTCTTTCCAGACTTTCGCTTGTTACAATACCATAGGCTCCGTTATTAGGCTCTTTTGAGTAACCAGGATCGATTTTAGATTCGCGAACTTCGTCACTTTTGTTCAATGCATACCTGAACATTACATTTATTTTAGGAGTTACCTGCCAGTTGGCCGATACATTTCCGATTAACCTGTTTCGGCTAAAGCTGTTCGTAATTCCATAAGCCAGGAAGTAGGGATTTTCCCATCCCGAACCTAAAGACAGCACCTGGCTTCCGCCCAGTTTGTAGTTCTTAAGTTCGCGAATATCGATGTTTGGAGGAGTAACGGCAGCCCACTGCAATGGGTTTGTTCCTCTTTCCTGGGTTGCAGGGCGATTATCTGACCAATTGTGCGTGTAATTGATATCTGTGCTAACCGTTAGATTGTTTCTTACTTTTGATGTGGCAGACAAAGAGGCACCGTTCCTGTTCAAATCAGAGTTTGGAACCAGACCAGTGTTAGTCATATTGGAAACGCCCAAACGATAGGTTACTTTTTCGTTGCTACTTGAAATCGAAACACCGTTGGTAGTTGTGAACGCAGCTTTATTGATGAAATTTTTAAAATTATCAGGATGCGAAATTAATTCTGTCGGAATTGGACTTCCGTTTGCATCGAGTGGAGCGAACGGCTGCACCTGCCAATATCCCTTGTTTAATTCGGGGCCGGCACCAACCGATTCGGCAGGACTGAAATCAGGCAAAATTCCACCTGGAATATCTTCCGGAGTATAACTTCTTGCCCCAAATCCAAAGCGACTTTGTACATCCAGAAAGCGACTTGGAACATCAAATACTGAATTCGAGACAACTTCCACTTTCATTCCCTGTTTTTCTTTTCCCTTTTTTGTAGTGATGAGCACAACGCCGTTACCAGCGCGTGTTCCATACAAAGCCGCTGCACTCGGCCCCTTTAGGATGGAGATGCTTTCAATTGTTTCCGGATCAAGATCGGATATTGCGCTACCATAGTCAACACGGTTGTCGCTGCCAAAACCTCCGACATTATTTACCGAGCTGGTCATCGGCACACCGTCTATCACATAAAGTGGCTGATTATCTGTGCTTAATGATGTGGCGCCGCGGATGATCATACTAACCGTAGAGCCTGTTGCTCCGGTTGAGTTGATTGTTACGCCGGATACTTTGCCGGCCATTGAATTAAGCAGGTTTTCGTGAGCAACTTTAGTAAGTTCTTTTCCATCAACTTTTCCTACGGAGTACCCCAGCGATTTTTCTTCACGTTTGATACCCAGCGCAGTAACTACAACTTCGTCGATGTTTTCACTTGTTTCTTTTAAATCGACATTGATTGTGGTTTTGCCTTTTAACGCGATTTCCTGTGGCATGTAGCCAATGAATGAAAAAATAAGCGTAGCGTCAGAAGGAGCTGAAATCGTATATTTTCCGTCGATACTTGTTACAGCTCCCTGGTTTGTGCCTTTTACCACAATGCTGACTCCCGGAAGCGCTTCGCCTGTTGAAGCAGACTTTACTACTCCGGAAACAGATACTTTAGCTTGGTCAGCAGTGCCATTTGTCGCAAATATGTTTCCTGAGAAGAAAAGGATAGTCAGGAAAATAAATGCAGTACAAATGAGCCCTTTTGCCTTTATTATTGGGTTATTGTATTTCATATTTGTTTGTTTATCAGGTTATTTTACAACTTCGAAACTTAAGAGGAGAGCATGTGTGTTCGCCGGAAAATACGACTGATCTGCGGCCATAAACATGGTCAATTGCATTGAAGTATCGGTGATTTTATTCACGATAATTTTTCGCTGAACATCCCGGAATCCGACAAATTCAGTTCCTGAAAAATCAAGAGTGCTAACACCTTTAAATGTCAGTTTTCCACCCGATCCGTAAACTGAAGTAATGGTTAAGTCTTCTGTTTGAACATAGGTGAATTTGGCTCCGGTTTCAGGAGTATATTTGGCCATACACATTCCGTATTTTTGGGCAGATGGATTTGTTATATCTTTCCCTTTATTCAATGCCAACTGATTAACTATACCTGAAAACGAAGATCCTCCGCTTTTTGAATTATTATGAACATAAGTGCCGTCATAATAAAAGGTAAACTCGTCTTTGTAAGCATCGCCAGCTCCCAATTGGCTGAATACACCGTTAGGCAGAGGTTTATATTCTGTTGCGTTCGTAAACGTTGCATCACTTTTTGCAAGGTAATCGGTGTTTGTTGTGTGGTTGGTGGTTAAACGCCATGTTTTACCTTTATATCCGGCAACGGTTCTGTCGCCGGTTAGCATTGCATAAGGCGTAAGGGCAATAGCCAGTGAAACTTCAGCGTTTGCAGTGTTCCCTGTTGCATCTGTTGCGGTGAGTTTTGCTTTGTAATAGCCGCCAACATCATAAACATGTACCGGATTTTGATCAGTGCTTGTTTTTCCATCGCCAAAATCCCAGGTCCAGCTCACAGCACTGTGAGTTAGACCAGTGAAAGCAACTTGTTTATCAACAACACTTTTAAAAATAGTAGCTGAAATAGGAAACACTGGTTTTTCGTCGTCTTTTTTGCAGGCAGAAAACAAAATGGCCATGACAAAGAAGATACTAAAACCATAATTGAATAAGTTTTTTCTCATTTTCATACTTTTTTGGTTAGGAATTTATTTTGTATTTATCTCATTTATTCTCGTACAGCGCTGTTCATTCAATAAGCCGTCTGCGTTGATTTTTTTTGACCAGAACCGGTAATCCAGATTTCCCCAAATCCTTTAAATTTCTGCTGTGCAGTATGAGAAACTCAATGGACTATCAATCAGGGTAAAATGCTTTTTGCTAATTTACAAAATCATCAAATAATTTGATTGTGAAATTTTATCTATAAGTTAACAAATATTAACCCTTATTAGTTTTTTTAAACGATTTAGCAAATCTATGTTTGTTAAAATAATATTGAATTTTGTAACAATGTGATTAATTTTATTTTTCATTTTTAGCTAATCTTAATCATTAATTATTTTTTACAGTCAAAAATTCATAAATACCATGGATAACCTCAGTTTGCAATACAAAAGTTTAATCACGAGCTGTCTTTGGCTATTGCTGTTGATTGGAGCGTATTTGGTTAGCTTTTATGAAACAGTTTCAATTTCTGAGCTTTTTCTGAGCCTACCTTTTTTTATTGTTCTTTACTTTTTGTTTTTTACAATCGGTAAGCTAGAGATTGCCTATTTTTTCCGGAGAAAGATTATTGGAGATGTCAAAAAACAAGTTATTTTTCCAGTCGTACTTTGGTTGATCTATGCAATTTATCTTTTTCTAAATGGTCATTCGCCCTTTAGAGATCTTTTGTCATTGTTCCCTTTCTTTTTGCTTTTCCCGGTGTTAGCCTTTTCTTCGGTCGGCACATCCGAAAAGATTAACTGGTTTGACTTTTTTGTGTTCGCTTCTTTTTTGCTGCCAACAACTTTGGTTAATGTTCAGCCCAAAGGCGATTTGCCGTTTCATGGCGATAGCTTCGACTCGATTTATCGCATTTCAATCATGCTGGTGGCTGTTTTTGCGTTTGGCATTGTTCGCCGGATCGACGATATTGGTTTCTACCCTGAAGTGTCCTTGAAAAAGCTGTGGACTACCGTTTGGGTTTGGCTCGCGTTCTATGCGTTTGTTTTAACTATTGGCGTTTCGGTCGATTTTATTCGGTTTGTCGGCCATCAGGAAAATACGGTAGAATTAGTTCAGAAGATCTCGTTGGTTTTACTTACCGGCTTTCTGCACACTGCTGTTTTCGAAGAATTGTTTTTCAGGGGACTTTTGCAAAATATGCTTGCCAGGCGAATAGGTCAGAGTCGCTCTTTCAGGATATTTTTTATCGTTGCTTTTGCCCTGTTATTTCCGCTTGCCTTGGTGGTTGGATATACCCTGAAAGGCGGCATGCAATGGTTCCCGGCATTGGTTACTTTGCTCATTTTTGCAATGGCCTGGTTTATCGAAAACCGGAACATTGCCGGAATGGGTGTTTATACTTCGTTGGCTATTACCAGTACATTGTTCGGATTGGTGCATTACCACGCTGGTTCTATTGTTTACATTGGCTTTGCCTGCATTGCCGGATGGGCTTATGGCTACGTGTATATCAAAACGAAGAACGTGTTTTACTGTGCGCTTACTCACGCGCTGGTTAATGCTTCGGCCCTGATTTTTGGATTGAGTCTGGTAAAGTAATTTGAAAAATCATTCGAAATGAAAGTTTCTTCCCGTTTACAAAAGATTGCCAAATATTCTGCGATTGTTCTGCTTGTATTGCTTAGTCTGTACTATTTCGGATTCGAATACCCGTTTCGTGGCCGGCCATTTAGTGCGCAACGGCATAGAAATCCTCCATTAACGCCACCCTGGGCATTGGAATGCTGGTTATGGGAAGATGATTCAAATACCTCGGCCCGTGTTGATACCTTGCTCGAAGGCTATGTCAAATATGATATTCCGGTTCGGACGGTGGTTTTGGATAGCCCGTGGAGTTTGCGTTACAACGATTTTGAGATTGATACAGTTTTATATCCTCAGCCTGAAAAATGGTTCAGGAAGATGCAGGATGAGGGCTATCGCGTGGTGCTTTGGATGACTACCATGATTGACAGTAAAAGCAAGGATACCCGAATCACCGATTCGCAGGACTGGTTCGACGCTGCTAAACAAAAAGGTTACCTGGCGGCTGATGGAGTACAAATTAAATGGTGGAAGGGCAAAGGCGGTTTCATCGACTATACCAATCCCGAAGCGATGAAATGGTGGCGCGGACTCCAGCAAAAGGTTTTCGATTTAGGCATTGACGGCTGGAAACTCGATGGAACCGGAACTTTATTCTTTAAAATGCTCGGACCGATTCCACTTTTTTACCAGTCCACGGCAAAAGGAATAATGACGACACGAACCTACATGGATCACTATTACCGCGACGAATACCAGCATGGACTCACACAAAATCCTGAATTTGTTACGCTCTCCAGGGCTATCGATCAATGGCCGCACCCCGAGGGTTTTGCGCCTATTGATGCTTCGCCCGTAAACTGGGTGGGCGACCAGAAACATAGCTGGGAATCTACCGATAAAATTACGGCTGAAGACAAAGCAAATACCGACATTACGATGGACGGCATTGATGGCATTGAAATGGCTATTCAGAATATACTGGCCAGCGCTAAAGTTGGCTACAACATTATTGGTTCTGATGTGGCTGGCTTTTCAGGAAGTACAATTCCTCCACGATTGTACATTCGCTGGGCGCAGTTTTCTGCTTTTTGCGGCTTGTTCCTGAATGGCGGTCACGGCGAACGGGCGCTCTGGAAACGCACTCCGGAAGAATTGGAAATTATCCGTAAATTTTCGTGGTTGCATACCGAGTTGATTCCGTATATGTACACCTATGTGGTGAATGCGCATAATGGCGGGCGAGTACTTCAGAAGCCGGTAACCGGAAAATATCATTACCTGTTTGGCGACGATTTTCTGGTGGCGCCTATTTACAAAGATCGGCTTTTAAATAAAATAACTTTGCCTGAAGGGAAGTGGCGCTACTTCTTCAACGACAAGGAGATTATTGAAGGGTCAACGAATTTCGACCGGGAATTTCCATCGAATGAGTTTCCGGTTTATATTCGTGACGGTGCTATTATTCCAATGGACATAAAACGAAACTACACGGGTATTGGAGATCGCGATTCAGAGGGCTTTTTAACCTTCCTGATTTACCCTGATAAAAAGAGTGAATTTACGGTTCATCATCCGGACAAAAGCGGAAGTACAACAGTTCAGGTAGAAAACACGGCCGGAGAAATTTCGGTTAAACTTTCCGGCGTACAAAAACCGCATATCCTGAATATTAATCTGGATAAGGCCCCGCGAAAAGTCGAACTCGATGGAAAGCCGCTTTCCGGTTCGGTTGACTATCGTTTTGATTCGGACAGAAATAAACTGATTATACGAACCAATCAATATTCAGAAGGGAAATACCTGATTCAGAAATAAATTTAAGTAATTAGGAGCTATTTATTGCCGTATTTTTCAGTACTCACCCCGACGTCCGCAAGGCGGACGTTCCGCCCCTCTCTCGCGAGAGAGGGGCAAAGCATCGCAGATGCGCGGGGTGAGTCAGGTTAAAAACTCGAATACAAATGCGACATTATTTCATTTTCATTACTTGATAACCCAAATTAATAATTACTAAATCAATTAAAATGACTGACGTATCAAGAAGATCATTCTTAAAAGCCGGAGCAGTTGTTTCTGCCGGAGCTTTTTTTATTCCCAACCTCTTAAGCTGTTCTCCGGGTAATAAGCTGAACATTGCCCTTATCGGAGCTGGCGGTCGTGGGGCCGATAACTGGCATACCTTATTTGTTGATGCTCCCGGCGATGAAAATAAGCCGAAAGATCAGCGCAAAAAGGTTTTAACCGAAAATGTGGTCGCTATTTGCGATGTTGACGATAAACGTGCGGCCGAGGCTTATAAAGCTTTCCCGAAAGCCAAACGGTATAAAGATTTCAGGAAAATGTTTGACGAAATGGGCAAGGAGATTGATGCTGTGATGGTTTCAACGCCCGATCATACCCACTTTGTCGCCACCATGGCCGCCATTCAACTTGGCAAACACGTGTATGTTGAAAAACCATTGGCGCACAATGTTTGGCAATTGCGAACCCTGAAAAAGGCGGCCAAACACTACGGAATAGTCTCGCAAATGGGCAACCAGGGACACACGACCAACGGCATTCGCCTGATTCGCGAATGGTACGAAGCTGGCGTATTAGGGCAGGTAAAAGAAGTTCATGCCTGGTTTGGTCCGTTCGATTTTAAACCGGGTGGCTACTGGACGAAGCCAGATTCTTACCCTCCATCGGCTCAAACGCCACCGTCAACACTCGATTGGGATTTGTGGCTTGGCCCGGCAGCCGAACGCCCTTACAACAGCGTTTATGTGCCTAAAGCATGGCGCGGATTCTACGATTTTGGCAATGGTTTGCTGGGTGACTGGGCTTGCCACACGCTCGACGGGCCGTTCTGGGCCTTGCAACTGGGGATGCCTTTAACTGCCGAAGGGATTGTGGCGAATCCAATTCCAGACCATAGTTTTATTGCCGACCAATCGGTGGTGAAATACGAGTTTGCAGCACGTGGCGATAAAGCTCCGGTTACGCTTACCTGGCATGAAGGTGGTTTGCAACCTGAGATTCGCCCGGAATGGGGCATTGATAAACTGCCCGGAACCGGAATGGTGATGATTGGTGAAAAGAAAACGCTGATTACCGGGGGACGTCCGAACGACGCCCGCTTGCTGGTTTCAGAAGAAGAAATGAAAGAGTTTTTGGCTCATGCGCCTGCACAGAAATACCCGAGGGTGGGCGAGGAGAAACCTCAGCAGGAATGGATTGACGCGATTAAGAACCACACCTTACCTGGATCGAATTTCGACTACGCTACCGAGCTGACAGAAATGATTCTGGTAGGTACTTTGGCGCAGCGTTTTGCCACCAGACTTGAATACGACGCCGCTAACATGAAAATTACCAACAAGCCCGAATTGAATGCCTACATCAAAGAACCCGTTCGCGATGGCTGGGCGTATGGCGATAATTTGTGGTAGAAATTAATTGGATACACTGTATAAGCCATCGAAGCGATTTGTTTCGGTGGCTTTTAATTTCCACACAATTCACTTAAAACCTCCATCGCTTTTTCGGCATCTTTCACGTCAACAAAAATGTGATCGTGGTAATAACCGGCAACAACATTGCAGCTGATGTTTTCGTGCGCCAGGGCTTGCGAAAAGGCTGCGGTTAACCCAACGGCTTCGAGCGACGAATAAACGGAAAGTGTAATCCACCGGGCAACAAACGAGTACTCGAAATTTAGTTTGTCGGCCAATTGCTGTTCGAGTATGATGGTAGTTCCTTCGCGTTCGCAAAAGGTCATCACTACATCTTCAGGAGCAATTTGCCCCATGTCTTTGGTTGTGCAAAACACGTAGGTTCCCTCATTCAGAACCGGATTCAATGTTTGTAATATTCGGGTTATGTCTTTTTCGCCTTCCATTATTTTATGTGTATAAATTTTTGTTTATCGTCTTATAATCTGCGTATTAGCATTTTCATTTTTTTGATGTTCTCAACGAAATGGAATAGCCATTTATTCATTTTCGGTTGGTGTGGGCATTTGCCATTATGGCTATTTCAAGTAACAACACTTCGGTTAAAACTTGGTTATTTAACTGATTTACAGCAAAATAACTAA
>DAOPZV010000085.1:0-15934 GCA_035353575.1 Prolixibacteraceae bacterium
CTTGGTGGGCAGGCTGTGTGGGATGGTAAAAATCAGAACGGAAACCGTTGTAAAACTGGAGTTTACCTTGTTTTTCTGACCGATTCGAAAGGAGAACAAACCAAGATTACCAAGCTCATGTTTATTCATTAATTATAAGATGCTGTGATTGAGAAAACCAGAGGAATTTTTCTTCACGCCGTAAAGTATTCAGAAACGAGCCTGATTTGTAGTATTTACACTGAAAATTTTGGCCGAAAAGCGTTTATTGTAAACGGAGTTCGAAGTAAAACGTCCACGATAAAAGCTTCAATTTTTCAACCTCTTTATTTACTTGACATGGAGGTTTATTTCCAGCCAGGAAAAGAAATAAACCGGATAAAAAATGCGCGATTGGCATTTCCGTATTCCTCTATTCCTTTTGATATACGGAAAAGTACACAAGTCCTTTTCCTTGCCGAAATACTCTACAAATGTTTGAGAGAAGAAGAAGCGAATCCCACACTTTTTGAATTTCTGTACCATTCTCTTACTTTTCTTGATCTTGCTGACACAGGAATCAGCAACTTTCATATCTGGTTCTTATTTCGATTAACACGTTTCCTTGGAATTAATCCGAGTGGTGAAAATGCTGGAATAAGTAATTTTTTCGATCTCGAAAATGCAAACTTTGTGTCACACGAGCCCTTGCACAACCAATATGCCGATAAACATTTAACAGCACTGTTTGCGCGCTTGTTTGATGCAGATTCGCTTTACATCGAAGACCTTGGTTATACGCAAAACGACAGGAAGTTAGTGCTTGATAAGCTTTTAGACTATTACAGGATTCATTTTGGGAGTTTGGGTGAAATTAAGTCGCTTGAAGTGTTAAAAGAGGTTCTAAAGTGATTTAATAATAAAATAATTCAAAACGCAGTAATATTGAATAACTGGCAAACGCATATTTTTGTAACTTTGTGTTCCAAATAGTACCAAAACATGGCTGTTTCGAAATCGATTAATATAAAAGGGAGCATTTTTGCCACAGTGAATAAGTTGGTTACCGAAACCGGAGCGATCGACCTGTCAGTTGGCAAAACTGATTTTCCATGTCCTGAAAAATTAGCCGACATGGCTGCTGCCTATATTCGCTCAGGATATAACAATTTTGCTCCGCATGAGGGAATTGTTGAACTGCGCGAAGTTATTTCAAAAAGGGTTCAGGAAACCTATAATCACTATTATAATCCGGAAACTGAGATTACGATTACCGCAGGGCCAATTCAGGCCATAATGACTGCTATTAGCACATCGGTAAAAGAAGACGACGAGGTAATTTTATTCGAGCCTGCTTACGAATCGTATGCTCCTGCTATTGCAATCAATGGTGGTCGCCCGATTTATGTGACGTTGAAACAGCCAAATTTTCATATTGATTGGGAAGAAGTTCGTAAAACGATTACTTCGAAAACGAGAATGATCATTATGAACTCACCTAACAATCCGACTGGTTCGGTGTTGTCTGAGTCTGATCTTATTCAGCTACAGCATCTTACAAACGGCACGAATATTACAATCTTAAGTGACGAGGTTTTTGAATCGATAGTTTTCGACAACAATACACACCAAAGCGTCGCAAAATTTGAGAAACTGGCTGCACGCAGCTATGTAGTTTCGTCGTTTGGGCCAGTATTTAATATCAATGGCTGGGGTTTGGCTTATATTCTTGCTCCTGAACGACTGATGACCGAATTCAGGAGAATTCAGCAGTTCCAGATTTACAATGTGAATACACCTTTGCAATATGCACTTTCAGAATACCTTAGAACAGAAGATTCGAAAAAGGACGTTTCTGAAATGTACCAGGGGAAACGCAACTATTTTAACCGGCTGTTGAGCGATAGTTTGTTCAAGGTAATTCCGGCTCAGGGCAGTTATTTTGAAGTGATCGATTATTCTGCTATCTCGGATGAGTCGGATGTCGATTTTACCTTTAGACTTGCAACTGAATTTGGGATTGGCGTGATTCCGGTGTCGGCGTTCATGCACGAAAAAAACAAGCAGAAGCTTTTGCGCGTGTGCTTTGCTAAGAATAACGAAACCCTTGAAAAAGCAGCAGAAAGACTGCGTACGGTTCCATCTTTGAAATAATCAGCTTATTCTCTCCGGAAATTTCAAATTTGTAGCGTAATATTTTGCGCTATATAGCTACAGATTAACCAAAAATCAAATAAAATGGTAAAAGTAGCTTTAGCAGGATTAGTGTTATTATTTCTTTTCTCAGGGTTTTCAGGCCCAAAAAAGTCTTCGCAATGGCGTGGTCCCAATCGTGATGGAATTTATCCGGAAACAAATTTATTAAAACAATGGCCAGCGGAAGGACCAAAGATGCTATGGTCGTACGACGGTTTGGGAATCGGGCAGGGCAGTGCGGCCGTTGCCGGAGACAAAGTGTTTGTAACCGGAATTCCGGATACGCTTAAAGCTGATGCATTTTTGTTTGCGTTTGATAACCAGGGAAAACTTTTGTGGAAGAAGAACTACGGGAAAGACTGGACGGGTATTTTCCCGGGGGCACGATCTACACCAACGATAATCGACAATTTAATTTATGTTGAAAGCGGAAATGGAAGTATCCATTGCCTGAAAACTGATAATGGTGACGAGGTATGGAGCGTGGACTTCTTTAAAGATTTTCAGGCTGATTCGGTACAATTTGGCTTTTCAGAGTCGTTGCTCGTTGATGGCGACAAGGTCTATTGTACTCCGGGAGGCAAAACGAATAATGTTGTTGCATTGAATCGTTTTACCGGTAAGAAAGTATGGGCAAGCTCCGGCTTTAAAGAAAAGGCGACTTATTGTTCTCCAATTGTTTTTGATCATAGTGGCAATCATTTGCTGGCAACTCTTACATCAACATCAATTATTGGTGTTAATGCCAATTCGGGCGAAATGCTTTGGCGGGTTCACCAGTTTCAGGATAATAGGATACACGCCAATACGCCGGTTTATTTTGATGGGAAACTGCTTGTTTCGAGCGCTTCGAGAAAAGACAGTTCCGGATTGGTTCTTTTGCAGTTATCGCCCGACGGCAAAAAGGCTGACATCGTCTGGAGAAACAAGGAATTTATAAACCTTATGGGCGGTTTTATTCTAAAAGATGGCTTTGTGTATGGCGGCGCGTATCTTCAGCCCAAATGGTTTTGTATCGATACTAAAACAGGGCAAACAAAATATATATCGAAAGAGATAGGTGGTGGTCCGGTTGTTTTCGCTGACGGACTATTTTATTGCTATGCTGAAAAAGACGGAGAAATCGCGTTGGTCAAGGGAGATCCGGAAAATTTTAAGGTTATCAGCAAGTTTAAAGTTCCTCTCGGGGCTGGGCAACACTGGGCACATCCGGTTATTGCAAATGGCAAGCTGTATGTGAGGCACAACGGTGCATTAATGGTTTACAATATTTCGCAGAAATAACAAAAACGGGGCTAAAATCGAATTGATCTTAGCCCCGTTTTTTATTTTCGGAAATGATTTATCTCTTAATCAAAAGCCATGCGTCAGCATACTTGGTATATTTGGTTCTGATACCCTGAACGCGGCTTCTTGCAGAAGCTTCATCGTTAAACGAATCAACACAAACACGGAACATGCCTGTTTCGCTGTGCAGAATAATTGGTTTAAATCCTTGCTGAGCCAATTCCTGTTTGAATTTTCCGGCGTTGTCGCTGCTCTTGAAACTACCTACAATAATGAAGAATTTTTTGCTTCCGTAGGTTGCCTGGTCTTCTGACGACATGGTGAAACTTTCACTTCTTACTGATACTGGTTTTCCAGTAGTTGTTGCTGTCGCAGCCTTGTCTGCTGTTTCGTACATATTGTCAGAAACGGGATTGTCGCGAACCGTTGGCTTGGGAGCTGGTACTGAAAATACTTTTGTTTCACTTGTAGCTTCTGTTTGAGGAGTTGTTGCAGCTTGGTTTTTCTTTGATGATTTGAAAACTTTACATCCGCTTGTGAGCAATGCTAAAGTTAATGCTACTAAGATAATTCTCTTCATGGTATTATTTTGGATTAAAGTTGAATACAAAATTACTAAAGATGCATTACAGATTTATCAAAACAATGTGGGTCAGTCAATTATTTATTAACAATCTTCTGTTAACGTCATTTCAAAAATTCAATGATTTCTTCAAAAAGCGCTGGCCTTTTACTGTTCTGTAAAATCTGGATTGCCTCAATGCCCTTGCTTTATTGTCGAATGTTTCAGAAAAAACGAGTACCCACGGACCTCGTCCTCTTGTCATTTCAATCTCTCCTGAATTATGCATTTCCACAACTTTTTCGAGATTGTCGAAAAAGCCATAGTAAAACTTGCCCGACTCTTTTGAATATATTACATACGACGAAAAATCCATTCTAAATTTTTTATGCTTTCAGGATAATAAAACTAGCTAACGGGCGCAAATTTACGAAAAGCATTTGGCAAACAGCGCCTGTTAAATTCGATTTATTTGCAATCCATTTTATGCTTTAACGAAGTTCAGCCACGAACTATTGTCCTGATATTCCTCAATAAGGTTGGTTTCATTCTTAAATTTGAAGCTACTCATTAGCGAAACGATGTCTTGTTTTAGCATATTCAGCCCATTTTCAATCAGATCGGTTCTAAATCCTCTTTCCGAAAGATTTAATACCATATTGAAAGAAACAACTCTTCCGATTACCTGGCCTAATTCAACCATTTTTCGCTGTGGAAGGCTTGTGTTCAATTCAAAATCAAGTATTTCTTTTAATGATAATGATGATTTTGAGGTGAGATCGAGGTTTTTCAGAAATTTGAACAAGTTGCTTTCTTTGGCCTTTTTCATCATCTTCATTAAACTATCAGAAATTTGTGTGTACAAAATATCGTTCGACCCCTCGAAAATCTGGAATGGGCGGCTGTCGGTGATGCTTCTTCCGGCAATGTGATTTAGTTTATACGCCTGGGCACCAACCAGCTGGGTGGCCGATTGGGCGGCTTCCTGCATTAAGTCGGTGATAATGCTTTTTACTGAATTGGCTTCGAGGCCATGAGGCGACAAATCGTTTTCGACGCCAGCCTTCTCGGCGCTGTTAACACACATGGCCGAGCAAATAGTGTACGACGCCTGGAGTTTTGACAACCGTTGCTGAACCTGGTCGTAGGTGAGAAGTGTTCGTCCGCCGATTTGACGTTGATTTATGTGGGCAATTGATTCGTCGAGCAGGCGCTGCAAAAACCCCATAGCCATGCCAGGGAATTGCATTCTGCTTCGGTGAAGCAAATCGAGCATCATTTTAACTCCGGTGGTTTCAGGTATCAGCTTCTGAACTTCCGGGATTTCAACGTTGATTCGGTTTCGCCCGTATGGAATTTGGTAAAGTCCAAGATTTTCGTAAAACTCTTCAACAACGATTTGCTGACCCGGACTGTTAACGTCGCATATAAAAAAATCAATATCGCGTTTCAAATCGCCCGATTCTCCTCGTTCTCTGGCGGTCAAAAGCCAAAAGTCTGCCCAGCCGGTAAGGCCGGCCCAGTGTTTTGTTCCTTTTAAATGGTAGTTCCCGTTCTTTTCTATGTATGAAGTCCGCATATTCAACGCATCGCTTCCGTGAGAAGGTTCGGTAATCATCAATCCGCCCATATTTTGTTGATTCAGGAATCGATCAAAAACCGTTGACTTGGCTTCGTATTGTCCATATTTCCCGACGGGTTGCAAAAAGAGAGCCGAATTAATTCCAAATGTAAGCGAAAGCGCCAGCGATTCGTACGATGCAGCTGCTAGTAATGCGATGTTCTCTTCCATTTTGCAGCCTCGCCCTCCAAATTCAGTTGGAATTCCGATTGCCAGCGGATTTAAGCTCATTATTTCTCTCATTACAAAAGGAGGCATTCCGCGTTTGGTTGCCATTTGGTCAATATCTGCCCGCACATGAAATACGTGGTGCATTTTGGCTTTTAGTTTGTGCAGGAGTTCTTGAAATGGCATTGTCTGAATGTCTTGCTCTAACGTTGCCTCGGTGTTGTAAATTTGATGACTCATTAATCGTTAAGTGTTTCTTTTAAATTGTTATAACAAGAGAGGATAACACGAAAAACTTGCGAAAGTTTGCTTTTTATTCAGCCGATACTAAAAATTAAGACTTTTTAATCTTTTACTTTCCAGAATATTTCTCTTATAAGAGTTTAGCTATTTTGTTATCGTTTGATTTTTGGTGTATGAAATGTTGTAATTTTAATAGCCGAACCAATACAAATAATCTAAAATCGAACGAAGATGAAGAAAAAATCAAGCAAGCTTTTACCAATTGGCATAGGCCTCGTGGTAATTCTTATCATATTTCTGGTTGTGGGGAAAAAAGCAGGTTGGTTTGGCAAAGATTTTCAGATTAGTATTGCAACAAAAACTGTTGAAAGTAAGACCATAACTGAACTGATTACCGCAAATGGGAAAGTTCAGCCTGAAACAGAGATCAAGATCAGTCCTGACGTTTCCGGAGAGATCATCGAAATGAACATAAAGGAAGGCGATGAAGTGAAAAAAGGAGAACACCTTATGACCATCAAGCCAGACATTTACATTCAGTCGTATAATCGTTCGTTAGCGGCATTAAGCTCTGCACAAGCCCGCATGGCGCAAGCCGACGCGCGCCTTATTGAAAGTGAAATGGCTTACAAGCGATCGAACTCACTTTTCCAGCAGAAGGCAATCGCTTCTTCTGATTTTGAGTCATCGCAAGCTGCCTATAAAGTAGCGCAAGCCGAAGTCAAAGCTTCGGGCTTTGAGGTAAAATCGGCTGAGGCATCGGTGGCCGAAGCAAAGGAACAGCTGACAAAAACGAAAATTTATGCTCCGATGGATGGTACTGTTTCGCGGCTCAATGTTGAACAAGGAGAGCGCGTAGTTGGTACAAACATGTATGCAGGTACCGAGATGGCCGTTATTGCCAATCTGCACCTGATGGAGGTAAAAGTTGATGTGAACGAAAACGATATTGTGCGTGTAAATTTAAACGATACCGCCTTGGTTGAAGTGGATGCTTACATGGGGCGTAAATTTAAAGGGCTCGTTACCGAAATTGCCAATTCGGCTACAACAACAGGCGCATCAACCGATCAGGTTACCAATTTCACTGTAAAAATTCTTTTGCTTGAGTCGTCGTATAAAGATTTAATTGATGCCGAACATGGCAAGTTTTATCCGTTCCGCCCGGGAATGTCAGCAACCGTTGATATCCAGACCGAAACCCGTAAAAATGTGATTTCTGTTCCAATTCAGGCAGTAACCACACGTTCGCTGACAAGCGCTGCCAAGCCAGGAGAAAAGAAAACTGAAGCAGCAAAACCGGAGACCGAAAACGAGGCGGGCTCTACACAGGAAAATAAGAGTGCCGATGACAAAAAGGTTGAAGTTGTATTCCTTTATAAAGATGGAAAAGTTAAAAAACAACAAGTGAAAACCGGAATTCAGGACAATGAAAACATCGAAATTCTGGAAGGTGTAAAGGCTGGCGATGAAATTGTGGTTGGTCCATTCAATGCAATTAACAAGCTGCTCGAAGATGGTGCGGAAGTAAAAAAAGTAGATGAAAAAGACCTGTTTAAAGTGAAAAAATGAAAAGAATAACAAATCCGCGATTGGTTTTGGCAATTGGGGCAGCAGCTTTGGCGGGAGCCTTGATTATCGAACGATTCCTTCCGTCGAATCCGGGACTCAATTTTCTTGAAGGATTTTTATTTGCAATCTCGCTCGTTTTTAACGTCAGATACCTTTTATCCCATTTTAAAGCAGAAAAAGAATAAAAAAATAGGAGATCCCAAAAGATCTCCTATTTTTTTGTCACAATTCCGTGGAACAGAATATTCAGCATTTCGTCGATCGATTTCTGAATTTCTTCATCTGACAGGTTCTTTTTGATAAGCGGAACCTCAAATCCCTGAAGCAGTGTGACTATAGTCCGGGCTGTTAATTCCGGATTTTGTATGGTATAAATGCCTTTTTCGATGCCATCGAGCAAGAGATTTTTCACAGAATTTACTTCAGAATCAAGATGTGCTACTCTTAAATTGCTTACAAAGTATAGGTTGTCGAGCAAATCGTTTTTAATGGCCTCGTAATAATTGTTGACTTTTTTAAGCGATAACATCCTGACATAGATGTAAGTTCTCAGCTTTTGCTGCGGATCTTCCACTGCCGAAACCTGTTCGTCAATAGTTTGATTCCTGATTTCAGATTCTGCCTCAATAACCGCTTTAAAGATTTCGTCTTTGCTTTTGAAGTAATAATAGATTGTACTTTTGCCTTTGCGAGCTTCTTTGGCGATGTCGTCGAGGGCTGTTTTTTTGAACCCGTATCGCATAAAAACCTGTCGCGCTGAATTAATAAGGTGCTCCCGAACTTCGTCTTTACCAGTGTTTTGCTGAGAATTGTCCATTTAGCTGAAATTTAGCACTAAGATAAATTTAGTTTTTAAATTAATCAAACGGTTAAACTCAATTGTCCTATTGGTCGAATCGGTCTGAATGCTGGATTCTAATTGATTATTTGAGTTTCTTTGTACTTTTGTATTCAAACTAAAAATCGATGAAACCTCAAACTATCGCACTTTCAGGCTTCGCATTGCTTTGTGCAATTAATATTTCGGCTCAGCAAAAACCAAATATTGTTTTTATTCTGGCCGACGACTTGGGCTATGGCGACCTGAGTTGTTATGGACAAAAGCGTTTTCAAACGCCCAATATCGATAAACTGGCCAGACAGGGGGTGATGTTTACCCAACATTATTCGGGTTGCCCGGTTTGCGCGCCTTCGCGTTCGTCGCTGATGACCGGCTTAACTACAGGTCATACGCCTATTCGCGGTAATAAATCGTGGCAGGACGAAGGGCAATATCCGCTGCCTGCGCAATCGTTTACCATTGCCGAAATGTTGAAAAGCGCCGGATATGTCACCGGGGCTTTCGGCAAATGGGGATTGGGCTCACCGGGAAGCGAAGGTGATCCAAACAATCAGGGGTTCGACCAATTCTATGGATACAATTGTCAAAGTTTGGCACACAATTATTACCCCGATCATTTGTGGGACAACCAAAAAAAGGTGATTTTGAAAGGTAATTCAGGAACTCAGTCAACTGAATATGCGCCAACGTTAATTCATCAAAAAGCGCTTCAGTTTATTGATGAAAATAAGGATAAGCCTTTTTTCCTGTTTTATCCAACCACCATTCCTCACGCGGAGCTGGTTGCTCCTGAAGAAAACATGAAGGAATTCCGCGGAAAATTACTTCCGGAGAAAGCGTATAAAGGTGCAGAGCCCGGATCGCCAAATTACCGAAAAGGACCATACGGAAGCCAGCCCGAAGTTCATGCCGCTTTTGCTGCCATGATAACGCTGCTCGATAGGCAAGTGGGTGAAATTGTTGCCGAACTGAAAAAGCTGGGGCTCGAAAAAAATACGATCATCATTTTCTCTTCAGATAATGGCCCTCACATCGAAGGTGGCGCCGATCCTGAATATTTCGATAGCAATGGCCCGCTAAAAGGCTACAAGCGCGACTTATACGAAGGGGGAATGCGCGAACCGATGATTGTTTCGTGGCCGGGGAAAGTTGCCGCCGGAACCAAGTCAGACCTGATTTCGGCTTTCTGGGACATCATGCCAACCTTTGCTGAAATCGTTGGTGTAAAAGCTCCTGAAAACATCGATGGAATCTCGTTTTTGCCAACGCTATTAGGAAAATCGGGACAAAAACAACACACCAGCATGTATTGGGAATTCCATGAAAACAACGGTCGTCAGGCTGTTCGCATGGGCGATTGGAAACTGGTTCGTTACAATGTGGCCATTCCTGAAAAAGCAACCACTGAATTGTACAACCTGAAAACCGATTTGGGCGAGGATCACAACGTTGCCTCACAAAACCCTCAGATAGTGGACAAAATGCTCCAGATTATGGAGCAGTCAAGGGTTCCGTCACCGATCTTTAATTTTGGAAAAGAAAGCAGTGCTGGGAAAGATTAAATTCCGCTGAAAGACACGGATAAAGCCTAATTCACATGCTTGCAAGTATGTGAATCAGGCTTTAAATTTTCAGAACAGTTTGATGCTATTCTTCCTCAATTTTTACTTCGTCGAGCGTCAACTTTTTCTCTCTTCTTTCTTCCACCCAGTAATAAATAATTGGCAAAACCAGCAGTGTCAAAAAGGTTGAAGTAATCAAACCGCCAATAACCACTGTTGCCAATGGTCGCTGAACTTCCGACCCGGGACCCGAGTTGAAAGCCATCGGGATGAAACCTAAGCTGGCTACCAGCGCCGTCATCAGTACAGGGCGCAAGCGGTCGGTAGCGCCATGAATGATGGTTTGCCGCAAAGGACCACCTTCTTTCCGCAGTTCGTTCAGGTGGTCGAGCAGCACAATGCCATTGAGTACCGCCACCCCAAACAAGGCCACAAAACCGATGCTGGCCGAAACCGACAAATACATGCCACGCAGCCACAGCAGGAAAATTCCGCCGGAAAGGGCGAATGGCAGGTTTATCAAAATCATCACCGCATAGCGCATTTTACCGAAATTGAGGTACAGCAAGCCAATGATGATGAACAGCGACAGCGGAACGACCAGCAAAAGGTGGTTCATGGCGCGCTTCTGGTTTTCGAACGTTCCGCCATATTCAAGAAAATAGCCTGAGGGAACATTTCCCTTTTCGCCAATCGCTTTTTGCAGTTGCGCCACATAAGTACCAATGTCGATATTCTTGATGTTGATGCCCACGATAAGCCTGCGCCAGCCGTTTTCGCGCTGAATTTCGCGCGGGCCTTCCTGCGCCACGATCCGGCTCACCCGCTTGATCGGGATAAACTCTCCATTGGGCAGCGGAACGGGTATCTCCTGAATTTTCTGCAATTCGGAGCGAAAATCGTACGGGTAGCGCACCTGAATATCGAACCGCCGTTGGCCTTCGTACACCTGACCAGCCACCTGTCCGCCAATACCCGCTTCAATCACCGCCTGAACGTCGTTCACATTCAGGGCAAACGAAGCCAGCGCTTCCCGGTCGATTTCGATGGTCAGATATGGCTGACCAACCGGCTGTTCCACAAAGAAATTGGCCGTTCCGTTCATTCCTGAAACAATTTCCGAAATATTCTGCCCAATTTTATTGAGCTGGCCCAAATCTTCGCCATAAATCTTCACCGCCAGATCCGATTTTACGCCGCTCGTAAGTTCGTCCACACGCATGGCAATGGGTTGTGTAAAGTTGTACGCCAAGCCGGGCTCGGTTTTCAGGTAAGGTTCAATCTGGGCAATAATGTCTTCTTTGGTCATGTCTTTCCGCCATTCTTTGGTGGGTTTCAGGACAATCCAAACGTCGGTTTGGTGTACACCCATCCAGTCGTTGGCCAAATCGGAACGACCGGTTTTCGGCACCACTGTTTTAATTTCAGGAATATTCTGAACCAGTTTCCCGGCCAGCCAGTTGGCGTTGTCCATCGACTCTTTCAGCGTAACCGACGGCATCCGAACCTGTTCCACCAAAATAGAACCTTCGTCCAATTCAGGAAGAAACTCGGTGCCCAAACGGCTCATAATAACCATCGAAATAGCGAAAATTCCCCCAGCGGCAAGCACGACAAACCAGCGTTTGGTGAGGTATTTTTCCAATCCGGCCTGATAACGAGGGCGCATCCAGTCGATCAGGAAATTGCGGCGCATTTTAACTCCTTTATGAAAGATGAGTGAAGAAATGGCCGGAACAAAAATCAGCGCCAAAAGCAGCGAACCCAGCACCGCCGCCGCAACCGTGATGGCCATTGGACGGTACAAAATACCTTCCATTCCGCTGAAAGTCATAATTGGCACATACACCATCAGGATAATCAGCACCCCGAAAAAGATGGGGCGAACTACCTGCTTGGAGGCCGAAATAATCTGATCATCGGTCTTTTCTTCCTTGTGATGCTGTAGCCGGTGTACAATGTTTTCGACCATCACTACCGAGCCGTCAACCACCATCCCGAAGTCAATGGCACCCAAACTCATCAGATTGGCTGCCAGCCCAAATTCGCGCATTCCAATAAAAGCAAACAACATCGAAAACGGGATCACCATCGCCACAATCAGCGCTCCCGAAATTTCGCCGAGCAAAAGCAATAAAACCACAATTACCAGGAAACCACCCTCAACCAGATTGGTCGAAATGGTGGCTGTGGTGCGGTCGATCAGGTCCGACTGGTCGTAAAATTTCTCGATATGCACACCTTCGGGTAGCGATTTATTGATTTCCTGAATTTTTTGTTCGATGCCCGCAATTACTTGGCGGCCGTTTCCGCCACGCAGCATCATCACAATTCCGCTTACGATTTCGCCCTTGCCGTCCTGTGTCACGCCACCCTGACGTATTTGCGTGCCAATCGACACGTCAGCCACATCTTTAATAAAAACCGGCTTGTTGTTGATATTTCGGATTATAATGTTGCGAATATCCTCGGCCTTGTTGATTTGCCCGTATCCGCGAACGATATACTGCTCGCGGTTGTGCTCCAGGTAATTTCCGCCCGAAACGCTGTTGTTATTGGCAATTGCCTCGGTAATTTCCTTGATTCCAATGCCGTATGTTCGAATTTTTTCCGGCGAAATAATGACTTCGTACTGCTTGACAAACCCGCCAAACGAGTTTATTTCGGTAACGCCTTTCACCACCTTCAACTGAGGGACAATCAGCCAATCCTGGATTTCGCGCAATTCGGTGAGCGACTTGTTTTCGCCCCGGACAGCATACTGGTAAATTTCGCCCAAAGCGGTTGAAATCGGCCCCAGTTGCGGCGCTGAAACATCCTGTGGCAAATCCGACGAGATCGACTGCAAGCGCTGGCTGACCATCTGGCGGGCAAAATAAATGTCGGTTCCCTCGTCGAATTCGATGGTTACTGCCGACAGCGCAAACTGCGAGGTTGAGCGCACCTGTTTCACGCCGGGAAGCCCGTTCATCGCTGTTTCGATAGGGTAGCTCACCAGTTTCTCTACATCGAACGGCGAAAATCTCCCGGCCTTGGTAATGACCAAAACCTGAACCGGCGTAACGTCGGGCAACGAATTGATGGGCAACTGGATGAGCGAAAAATAGCCTCCCACTGCCATTAGCACGACCAGCGACAGGGCAACAAATTTTTGCCGGACACTGAAAGATATGATTTGATTAAGCATGGCGGATTGTTTGAGTTGGAAGACTATTCTTCTGAAATTTTATCGAACCGCGACAAGGCTTTCAGGCTGAAAACCTGGCTCACGGCTATTTTTTCGTTTTTGTCGAGTCCTTTGCGCACCACGGCATATTTTCCCCTGAACTCCGGAACTTCAATCTTTCGTTTCTCGAAAATCAGGTCGCTTTTCTGCACAAAAACAATTGGATCGTTGCCTTCGTAGGTCAGCGCCTCCATAGGTACGGTGATTACCTCAACCGGAGAAGACGTTTGAATGGCCAAATGGAGATTCTCGCCGGGCTTGGGCCAGTTGCTTTGGGTAGGCAGCAAAATATTCACAATCACCGAACGGTTATTTTCGTCCAAACCCGGATTGATGGAACTTACCAGCGCCTTCATTTCAAAAGTTTCGTTTTGGCGGCGGGTAATGGAAACCGAATCTCCAACCGCAATGAAACGGGCATCTTCAGGAGAAACGTAGCCCCGAACCAGAACGTGACTGATGTCGAGCACGCGGGCCAGGTTTTGCAGGGCGTTCACCGACTGACCCAACTCTACCGAGCGTTGATCGAGAATCCCGTTGATGGGAGATTGAATTTTCAGTGTTGGGTCGATGCTTTCGGCTGTTTTGAAGGCGTTGATTTCCTTGTCGGAAACGCCGATGGCCTTGAGTTTCGAGACCGAAGCGATCACAGCCGTTTTGGCGCGCTGAAAGTCAGATCGGGCGCGGTCGAGCTCGCTTTTCGAGCTGATGGTTTGCTCCACCAGTTGCTCCAGTCGCTGCAATCGCGAACTCTGGAAAGTTTCTTCGGAAATGGCTTGCAGATATTCCGAAACCATGTTTCCAAATTCCAGGCTTTCTATGCAGAAAAGCTCTTGTCCGGTCCGCACAGCCTGCCCTTCCTGTACATCAATTTTGCTGATTCGCCCGTTGATCGGCGTACTAATGATGCTGATGTGGTTAGGCGCCGGAAAGACAACTCCCGGACTCGCAATGCGGTATTTCTGGATGGCACTTGTCACCGGTTGAACCTGTATTTTTAACTCACTCTGCTCCTTGTCCGTCAAGGTAATTAAATCGGCAGCTTTCACTCCTGAAATAGATGGCGGTGTATCGGAATTGGCTTTCTCCTGTGTTTCCTGAGTGGTTTTTCCGCCACAGGCTGTCAACGCAAAAGCGGCAAATGAGACCAGGATATAGGTTTTGATTTTGTTTTGAACGGTGTGCATGGTTTATGTTTTTGCTGATTTTCGGTTAATAGACTAGTTCGAGGTTGAGGAAGCGTTCCAGCTCAACCAGTTGAATGTAGTAATCGCGCAAGGCGGCGAGGTAGCGCTGTTGGCTGCTCAGGTAAATTTGTTGCGATTGAATAAGGTTCAGCAGGTCAATTTCGCCCAGACGATAGGCGTTGATCGAAAGCGTGTGCAATTTGTCGGCCTTGGCACGAATGGTCTCATCATAACGCTTTATGATCGAGCGGCTCGATTCGTAACTATGCCAGGCATGTTCGATTTGCTCTTTTACGCCCGAACGGATTTCCTTTTGCTTCCAGAGAATTTCGTCCTGCCGCGCCAAATTCATTCTGATTTTGCCCTTTTGCTCAAATGGGTACCAAATCGGGAAACTCAGTCCCAGCTCAAAGCCGTTGTAATTGAACCCGCCACCGTAATCCTGCTTGTACAGGTTGAAACGAATATCCGGTAAAATGTTGCTGCGGGCTTCTTTCAGATAATATCCGGCGGCATCCAGTTGCTTTTCTGTCGATTTATACGAGGGCTGATCGGACAAGACCGACAAAGCCGTAATTTGCGAAACTTCCACATTGTTGCTCCGAAGCGTATCGGCAAACTGAATGGTGTATTTTTGGTTTTCCGGAGGAAGTCCCATCAGCATAAACAGCGAGTAGCGGGCCATATGCAGTTGGCGGCGCGCATCGTCGATGTCGTTGTTGGCTTCGGCCACCTGTAATTCGGCTTTGGTCAGATCCATGCCATTGCCCATTCCGGTTTCGAACTGGGTGTAAACTGCGTTGTACATTTCTGTCGCCAGTTTCAACTGCTGGTCTTTTAACTTCTGAAGATGAAGAGCGTACATCACCTCTACATATTTGGCTTTAACCTCCGATTTCACCTTTCGTTCTTCTTCCTGAATGTTCAGTTCCAAGGCTCGCCCCTCGTCGCGAATGGCCTTTATGCGATAGGCTGTCGTCAGCGGAAAATCAACCGATTGCGACACCGTCCAGCGTTTTTCCTGAAACGGCTGATCGGCTTTTGGATCGATGCCCTCTTTCATGTAACTGATTTCAGGAGCAGAAATACCGGTTTGAGTACGCCACTCTGCCTGCTTTGCCTGAAGTTGAGCGCGCATCTGGTTTATTTTTGCATTGTTTTTGATGGCCTGATCGACAGCATCCTGAATGGTAAGTAATTGGGCTTTCAACAAAAAAGGCATGGCCCAAAGAATTGCGAGTAGCAAGATTTTGGCTTTCGAGCTCATAGGTTTTGGTTTTTTGAGGAAACAGAACAAAAGATAACCAAAATAGTTCGGAAAAACATGGTTTTTAAGATCATAATTTAGTGTTTCAATAAAAATTGGTTAAAACATCTCCCAAAACCACCAGCAAATATTTTCTTTCAGCAAATCGCCTATCTTTGCGCCTTCTTAAAAAAACAGGACAGAAGATGATTTCAGTTGATGGATTGGCAGTTGAGTTTGCGGGATCGACCCTTTTTTCGGACAT
>DAOPZV010000086.1:0-15751 GCA_035353575.1 Prolixibacteraceae bacterium
AGGTTCTACAAATAACTCTCCAGTTTCGGTTTTTCTCTATAATTCTCAACCTGTCCATAACGAACCGAGAAATATCCTGATTTAAAAATCAGCGTCTCGCCTTTGTTAGAGAATTTAGAATCGCGAATCAACTGAATTGAGAATTTCCCGGAAATAATTTTCTTTTGAGTATCTACCGAAAGTATCTCTATTTCATTGTCTGCACTTAAATCTATATGATATCCGTCGGCGACAGAGCCTCCGCCCGCAACACGAACCCATTCCGAGCTAAAGTTTCTGGTAACCAGTGTTTTTCCCAAATCAGCCATCTCAAAACTAATGGATAACTCTTCATCCTGATCCGTTTTGGGATGCTGCTTCACCGCATTCAAATAAAACATTTGATCAGTTTCAGAATAGGTTCCCCATGTATCCGTTGAAACCCAACTACTGCTATTCTTTTGCGCTTTGAAGCTTGAATTAGTTGAAGTCACTGTTTCCGTTTCCTTTTGGCAGGACGAAATAAAAACGACTATCAATAAGATTAGTATTGAATATACTGGTTTCATGACTTGCAAATTTCATTAAAGGAATGACGACTATCCTTGAACTTCGGTTGCTTCTTAACTTTAAAAAAACTTAAAAACTCAACTTTTGCTCCAACAGAGCGTTTAAAACCTAAAAATTCTAAAATTATGCGTACAAAAATACTATTTCTTTTGTTTTTGCTTTCACCTCTGCTCAATTTCGGTCAAACTCAGCTTGAAAACCTCGATATTAACCTAAGTTCAGTAAAATATCCTTACTCTGTTCATTTCCTGAAACTGAATGTGCAAAATCAAACATTGCAAATGGCGTATATGGATGTTCATCCGGAGAAACCGAACAACAAAAATGTTTTGCTGCTTCATGGTAAAAATTTCAATGGAGCATATTGGGAAACCACAATAAAAGCGCTTACTGATAAAGGTTTTCGCGTTGTTGTGCCCGACCAGATTGGGTTTGGGAAGTCGTCGAAACCACAGTCTTTTCAATATAGCTTTCAGCAATTAGCCTTAAACACAAAAATATTGCTCGACAGTCTGCACATCGACAAAATAGCGGTTTTAGGCCATTCGATGGGCGGAATGCTTGCCACACGATTTACGTTAATGTTCCCTGAAAAAACTGAAAAACTGATTCTCGAAAATCCAATCGGACTAGAAGACTACAAACAATTGGTTCCATACAAACCAGTTGATTTTTGGTACAAAAACGAACTTGCCCAGGACTACGAAAAAATCAGGCAGTACCAACTCGTTTTTTATTACAACAAGCAGTGGAAACCGGAATACGACAAATGGGTTAATTTACTGGCTGGCTGGACTATAAATAAAGATTATCCGGTAATTGCCTGGAATGCGGCGCTTACCTACGACATGATTTTTACCCAACCTGTTGTTCAGGAATTTCCACTCATAAAAAGACCCACCCTGCTCATTATCGGAACACGAGATCGTACTGCCCTTGGAAAAGCTCTTGCCAGTCCCGAAGTTCAGAAAACAATGGGACTTTATAACGAACTTGGCCGAAAAACCCAGCAAAAGATTCCGGGATCAAAACTTGTGGAAATTGAAAATGTTGGCCATTTGCCACATATCGAAGCCTTCGAAAGATTTATTTCGCCGTTGATAAACTTTCTGAACGAGTAAGTTTCAATTTTCAGCTTGTCAACAATTGAATAATGTTCAGGGTTTATACTGAAACTAATACTTCAGCATGAATTTTGAACCTGCAAATACAATCGACGACGTAATTTCTGCGCTCGATGAAATCATCCTAACATCGGTGCAATACAGCGACCCTGCCGGATACTTTGCCGCGCTTTACCGAAAAGTAACCGTTAAAGTAAAAGAAGAAATAGCTTTGGGTCACTTCGACAATGGTAACCGAATGGAGCTACTGGATGTTGTTTTTGCCAACCGTTATCTTGATGCGTTGGCTGGATTCAGAAATAACTTGCCGATAACACTTTCATGGCAAAAAACATTCGATCTGCTCTCCCACAAAAAGCCAATTGTTTTGCAACACCTGCTGATGGGAATGAATGCGCACATCAATCTTGATTTGGGTATTGCTGCTGCCGAAGTTTCAAAGGGCCAGGATATTGCCGGACTGCAAAACGATTTTAACCGAATTAATGAAATTTTGTCGTTGTTAGTCCATGAAGTGGAAGACGACTTATCGGCAATTTGGCCAGCTTTAAAGTTTATTTTGAAGCATACCGGCCAGGTCGATGACTATCTTGTTGATTTTAGTATGAAACTCGCTCGTGACGGGGCATGGAAATTTGCCACTGAGTTTTCCGACCTTCAGGAAGAAAAACATCAAGCAGCAATATTTGAAAGGGATATTAAAGTTGCGGGCAAAATCGATTTGATTTTAAAACCCGGATGGATTGCGAGCCTTGTGCTCTGGTTTGTCCGGATTACCGAAAAAGGATCGGTTGCCACCAAAATCAAAACAATGTGTTAACATCGTTTCGAGATACACTCACAGAATTAATTTCTACTTTTGCGGCGACAACAGAAGTAAGATTTTGAAAACCAATATTAATATACAAGAGATTGAACATGCTGCCGAAATTATAAGTAAAGGCGGATTGGTAGCGTTCCCTACAGAAACAGTTTACGGTTTGGGAGCCAACGCGCTCAACCCGGTAGCAGTTGCCAAAATATTCGAAGCAAAAGAACGACCAACGTTCGATCCGCTGATTGTTCACATCTCATCGCTCATAGAGCTGGAAAAGCTAACAGGCGAACTCGACGAAAAGGTTATGGAACTGGCCAAAAGATTCTGGCCTGGCCCACTTACAATGGTTTTACCCAAAAGCAATCTCGTACCTGATTTGGTTACATCCGGCTTAACAACAGTTGGAATCAGGATGCCCGACCACCCTGTGGCACTTGAATTGATTCGCCGTTCAGGTTGCCCCATTGCTGCACCAAGCGCAAATAAATTCGGGCAATTGAGCCCAACAACAGCAGCACACGTTCGAAAACAGCTGCCCCATATTGACTACATTCTTGATGGGGGAAAAACGGCTGTTGGCATCGAATCAACGATCGTATCGGTTGAAAAAGATAAGTGCGTAGTGTTGCGCCCCGGGAGAATTACTCCTGAAGAGATTCGCGAAGCGCTTCCCGGCACCCCGGTTGAAAGCAAGGCACAAAACGATAAAATTGTAGCTCCGGGCTTATTAAAAAGCCACTATTCACCCAAGAAACCACTCTTTATTCTGAATACAGAATCGAATCTTCCTGAAGGTTCCGGACTTATTTTGCACAGTAATGAAACAACAAAGCTAAATGCAGCACGAATTGTCAAAACTTCAGAAACACGCCAGTTACTCGAAGTTGCCTCCGGGCTTTTCGCTGCACTTCATACCTTGGAAGACGATCCTGAAATCAGCCAAATTTGGATTGAACCGGTTCCAGAAATTGGTTTGGGGATTGCAATTATGGACCGCGTAAAAAAAGCTGCATACCAGTATCAGGAATAATTTGGTCTATTTATTCCTTCAGTAAATTATGAGCTGATCGGACTTCTCATCTTTTTTCACTTGCGAAAGCGTGAATATGGAGTTCCTGTTTACACAGCGCACCCCGTTTATTCCTGGGTATATTTCATATCTTCAGCAATCCAGATAAAATCAAGAAAAATATTTTTGGCATCTAAATTTAGAGCCACAATTAAAATTTTAACATCCTAATCTAATCCTTTTGTTAATTATTTGGGGGGTATTATTAAAAAAATGTGCAAAAATTTAGCACATAATAATTTTCAAGTTATCTTTCAATATCGATGATATTCCACACCGAAAAACAAAAAATCAAATTTTTCACGATACCAAAATTATTGCTATGAAAAAAAGCCTTAACTTCTTACTTATTATGCTCCTTGCTTCTTTGAGCCTTTTTGCACAAAAGAAGACAGTCACGGGGATCGTGCGCGATAAGGGGAGCAACGAGCCCATTCCCGGGGCCAGCATCCTTGAAAAAGGAACTGCAAACGGCACAATTACCGGTAATACAGGCGAATTCTCAATCACCGTTGGACAAGACGCAGTTTTGAAAATCACCTTTGTCGGGATGAATCCACAGGAAATTGCGGTTGGCAATCAATCGAAAATTGAAATTTTGCTCGACGAGTCAACCGAAGTTTTGAACGACGTTGTGGTTACCGCTTTAGGTATAAAACGCGACAAAAAAGCGATGGGTTATGCCGTTCAGGACATGAAAGGTGACGAAATACGCGAATCGAACAACAGCAACGTGGTTACAGCTCTAACCGGAAAAGTTGCGGGAGCCCAAATTATCACTTCATCGGGGCAGGTTGGAGCTTCGGCTACAATTAAAATCAGGGGGAACAAGTCGCTCGACGGGATGAGCTCGCCATTATTTGTAGTTGACGGCATTCCTATCTTGAACAATACAAGCGATGCCCGTAGTTCAATCCGTACCGACTTTGGAAACAGCGCAATGGACATCGACCCGGCAACAATCGAAAGCATCAGCATTCTGAAAGGCCCAAGCGCCAGTGCTCTTTACGGCAGCCGCGCCGCCGATGGCGTAATCCTGATCACCACGAAAAAAGGAACAAAAGCGAAAAAAGGCTTCTCTGTCGATCTTTCGTCATCAGTTTCGGTTGATCGCGTTGGTGAATTACCCAATTACCAGAATATGTACGGACAGGGATACAATGGTGACGAATACAACTGGAAAACCAATTATTCGCAATACTCAACTTACCAGGCATTTCATGATGCCCGCGAATTTGAATGGGCTACCGACGGAACCGGAAAAAGAATGGATTACGACGAAAGCTGGGGAACCCGCCTGGATGTTGGATTGCTTGTTGATCAAATGCAAGGAAAGAAATTGCCCTGGGTGTCAAACCCAAACAATATTCGCAATTACTATGAAACTGGTATCACCAATAACAATAATGTTGATTTGAACATGAATACGGATCGGGTGACGGCTCGCTTTTCGATTGGATACAACAACCAACAGGGAACCATGCCCAACACCGATCAAACCAAATACAACATTGGGCTGAACTCTGGCTATAAAGTCAGCGACAAATTTAAAGTTGACCTCAGCCTGAACTACATCGACCTGAACAACGATAACCTACCGCAAACCGGAAACAGTATGCGTAACCCGCTGGTTGAATTCAATAGCTGGTTTGGCCGCCAGGTTGATATGAAATACCTGAAAGCACATTACCAGGACATTGTTGACTACAAAGGTACACCAATCGCTTTCAACTGGATGATGGACTACCCTACCCAGCACCAGAATCCATACTGGATTGCATATAAAAATACCATGTCGCGCAACCGTCTGCGCACACTTGGAAGCATTAGTGCAACCTACACCATCGCTAAAGGAATTGATCTGATGGGACGTGTAGGAACCGACTATTATACCGAAAAACGCTTCTTTAAATTTCCGCAATACTCGCGCGACTGGGATACCGATTTAACCAAGTCAGCTGTAAACGGTACTTTCTGGAAACAATACCAGATGCTGAACGAAACCAATGCCGATTTGATCCTGACAATCAAAAGGGATATTTCGCCTGTTATCAGTTCGTTTATCACGGTCGGAAGCAATTATCGCTATTCATACGATCAGTACTCGTCGGTTTCAGGAGTAAACCTGGTAATTCCGAATTTCTACTCAACTTCAAACATCGAAGGAACACCAAGCGTATCGTTCACCGAATACAAAAAGAAAACCAACAGCGTTTTTGCATCGGCGAACCTTGGTTATAAAAGCTACTTGTTCCTCGATTTAACTTATCGCACCGACTGGAGTTCGAGTTTGCCAAGTTCGAACTGGATGTACAACTACCCTTCGGCCAACCTCGGTTTTGTGTTTACCGAAGCGCTGAAAGATGTGCTCAACATCAACCCAAAAGTAATTTCGTACGGAAAACTTAGGGCCGGATATGCTATTGTTGGTAGCGATACCAGTCCTTACCAGTTAAATCAAACCTACAGCACTGGCGGAACGCCGTTTAATGGAGTAACCCTTTATACCCAGTCAACAAGTTTGCCAACTTATAGTCTGAAACCTCAGAAAACCAGAAGTTTCGAAACAGGTTTGGAAATGAAAATGCTCGATAACCGCATCAGTTTTGATGTTGCCTACTATCAGTCGCGCACCTTCAACCAGATTTTAGGTGTTGGCGTTTCGGCAACCACCGGCTATTCAACCTGGTATAAAAACGCCGGAGAAATTGAAAACAAAGGTGTTGAAGTTCAGCTATCGCTTGTTCCTGTAAGACTTAGCGATTTTGAATGGGATGTTGACATGACATGGTCTAAAA
Source organism: Prolixibacteraceae bacterium (assembly GCA_035353575.1). Taxonomy (GTDB): domain Bacteria; phylum Bacteroidota; class Bacteroidia; order Bacteroidales; family Prolixibacteraceae; genus Aquipluma. The sequence continues at coordinate 6,358 of DAOPZV010000086.1, forward strand.
ACAAGAACAAAGTTGTGAAACTCGAAGATGGAATTAACCAGCTTCAAATTAACACCTTGTATTACAATTCGAACTTAATGGCTTTCCCCGGAAAATCGTGGGGAACAATCTATGGAACCAACTACCAGAAAAACGACAAGGGCCAGACTTTGATCGGGTCAAATGGTCTTCCAATCACGACTACTTCGTCGGTTGAACTTGGAAACGTTAATCCAGACTGGGTTGGCGGTGTACGCAATACCTTCAGGTTTAAAAACTTGAGTTTAAGCGTGCTGATTGATGGACGCAAAGGTGGCGATGTAGTTAGCATGACCAAAGCTGTTGGGCAATACGGTGGTGTATTGCAAAATACCGTTGAAGGTGGCATTCGCGAAAACGGGATGGTTGTTGACGGTGTTTACAATTCGGGAGTAAAAATAAATAATGTTGACGTTAGCGGGCAACAGAACGCAACCCGCATTTCGGCACGTACTTACTTTAAGGCAACCCGCCCGTGGGGATCAATGGCTGTGGTTGACGGAAGTTTCATCAAGCTGCGCGAAGTCAACCTGAATTACACGTTCAATCAAAATCCCATTTTCGATAAAGTGGGCATTAGCCGCTTGACCATCGGTCTTTTCGGAAACAATCTTGCTCTATTATACAAAGACAAATCGAACGATGTAAATATTGATCCTGAAGTTTCCACCGGCGGATCAATTTCCGGAGTTGGTTTGGAAGCATACCAGTTACCTGTTTCCAGGAGCCTGGGGTTAAAAGTTAACGTTAGTTTCTAACCATTAATTCAGATTACACATGAAAAAGAATATTATCATTCTCCTCAGCCTGGTAACCTTAGCATTTTTTTCCTGCACAAAAGACTTTGAGGATATCAATACCAGCCCTAACAGCCCGACGGTTGCTCCTGCAACCAACGTTTTCGGGTACGCCATTCAGAGCATTGCCCAGCGTTTCGGATCGGTTGAGTTATTTTACCCGGGAGCTTTTGTTGGTTACACTGCCAAAGGAACATACAACCTGGTAAACCGCTACGCCGAAGTGGCTCCGACCTCGCATTGGAACAACCTTTTTACATTGGGAATAGGCAACCTCAACTCGGTTATCAAACAAGCCGAAGCCGATGGCAACTACAACCTGAAAGCTGCTGCAATGGTTATGCGCGTTTATGCTTTTCAGATGCTTGTTGATACTTATGGACCAGTTCCGTACACCGAATCAGGTCAGCTAACCACTGGCGTTGTTTATCCGAAATACAATACTGAAAAAGAAATCTATACCGCCTTGCTGGCTAGCCTGAAAGAAGCAAACGGCCTTTTTAACAGTTCGGCAACGCAAAAAATTGGAGCTGGCGATTTGATCTACTCCGGAAACGTTACCAAATGGAAGAAGTTCTGTAATTCAATGCGTTTGCGCCTGGCAATCCGCATTTCAAAAGTTGATGCGGCCACGGCAACAACACACATTGCCGAAATTTTCAACGACGCTACAACTTATCCGGTATTTACCAGCAACGCTGACAATGCCAACCTGAAATTTCCGGGAGGCGACTGGCTCGAACCCTGGTACAGCGCATATAAATCGGTTCCCGACGTAAAAATTGCCAAGCCAATTGTATCAACCATGCTTTCATTATCCGATCCGCGTTTACCATTCTATGCGCAAACCAATTCCGCCGGAAAGTATGTTGGGTTGGAAGTTGGCGCTGATGCCAATGGAACAAACGAATCGAAAGTTGCGGTAGCTTTCATGGAAACTGCAACCGGAACGGTTTTCTTCCAGCATTATTCTGAAGTTGAATTTATCAGGGCAGAGGCAGCCAAACGGGGGCTCATTTCGTCTTCAGCACAAACGGCTTACAACAATGCCATTAAAGCGTCGTTTGACGAGTACAGTATTCCGGCCGCCGACTACAACACTTATATCGCCTCTTCCGGAGTGGCATGGGCCGACGACCTTACTCAGATTTACACGCAAAAATGGATCGCATTGTTCCGTCAGAGCTGGGAAGCATGGGCCGAAATGCGCCGCACCGACATTCCACAACTTGGCCCGGCAGCAAACGCTTCGTACGCTGGACATACCCGCACACCATTCCGTCTTTCATACCCGGTTGAAGAACGCAACCTCAACCCGAATGTACCGACTACCGTTACTGAAAAAGATATGTTCTGGGGATACCAGATTTGGTGGGATCCCCGCACCGGAGTTCAATAAACTTCGATTTCTTTTACCGAGAAAAGAGGATGGTTGGCCGAAATAATGGCCGCTATCCTCTTTTTCATTTTAGTAATCGCGAAGAAATAAATAACTTTTGCAGCAGATTCAACGAAATAACCTGACTTGCAATGAAACCAAAACATATTGTCCTAACGGGGTTTGTGCTGCTTAAATTCATTTTTCAATATACCCTGATAAATCCGGTGTACGAACTGCACCGCGACGAGTACCTGCATCTCGATCAGGCACGGCACCTGGCCTGGGGATACACTTCAGTGCCACCGTTCACCTCGTGGATTTCGTGGATCATTATGCAATTGGGCAACGGCGAATTTTGGGTAAAGTTTTTTCCGGCACTGTTTGGCGCACTGACACTGGTCGTCGTATGGAAAACTATTGAAGCGCTGAAAGGTGGCTGGTTCGCGTTACTTTTGGGAGCAGTTTCTATAGTATTCTCTTCGCTCATTCGCCTCAACATGCTCTATCAGCCCAATTCGTTCGACATTCTGGCCTGGACCATGCTATTTTATACGCTGGTTCGGTTTATACAAACAACCGACCGTAAATGGCTTTTTATGGCCGGAATAACTTTCGGGCTAGGGTTTCTGAATAAATACAATATCGCTTTTTTGATGATTGGATTGCTTCCTTCGATATTGCTCACCGAGCATCGAAACATTTTCAGGAACAAGCACTTTTATTATGCCATTGGACTGGCTTTTCTCCTGATTTTGCCTAACCTGATCTGGCAGTACATCAATGGGTTCCCGGTTTTCAAACACCTCGACGAACTTAACCGGACTCAATTGGTGAATGTCAGCCGAATCGGGTTTCTGAAAGAACAGTTGTTATTCTTTATGGGAGCATTGTTCGTCATTCTTGCAGCAATGGTGGCTTTTGCCATCGACCGGGAATTCCGCAAATTCCGCATTGTTGGATTCACTTTCGTTTTTACGCTGGCCTTATTCACTTACCTGAAAGCAAAAGGCTATTACGCGCTTGGCCTCTACCCTATTTTACTCGCTTTTGGTTCAGTTTACATGGAAAAGATTTTAGCCGGAAACCGAATAAAATACCTTCGCCCGGTAGCTTTGGGAATACCTTTACTGATGTTTTTTCCTCTCCTTCAGATTGCTTTTCCGAACCGTACTCCGCAGGAAATCAGGCAACACGAAAAGCAATACCGCGATTTTGGACTGCTTCGTTGGGAAGATGGCAAAGATCATGAGTTGCCACAGGATTTTGCCGACATGCAAGGCTGGAAAGAGTTGGCACAAAAGGTTGATAACGCGATGCAAAGCGTTGTCGACAAAGAACACACGATTGTGCTTTGCGACAATTACGGCGAGGCAGGTGCAATTAACTTTTATTCGGTAGATAAAAACATCGGTGCAGTATCGATGAACGCCGATTACATCAACTGGTTCAAACTTGATAAACCTATCAAACATGTGATTCTGGTTCAGCAAGCCGATGACGACGACCCCGGCCGAAAAAAGGAACAACCTTATTTTGAATCGATTGAACGTGTTGGCCAGATAACCAACCCCTACGCCCGCGAAAAAGGAACCAGCATTTATATCCTGAAGAATGCCAAAGTTGATGTGAATGAGATATTGAGAAAAGAAATTGCAGAACGAAAAAGCCATAAATAATTCCAGAAATTGTAACTTTCAGCATTAAAATTGCAATTTATGACTCAAGTACAGCCATATCCTGAAATTGATGCCTACCTGGCAGCTCAACCTGAAAAAGCAAGAAAACCGCTCGAAGAAATAAGAAGTATTATCAGGAAAGCGCTTCCCAATGCCGAAGAAGCCATCAGTTACCAAATGCCATCGTTTAAGTTGAATGGTGTGGTTGCGTGGTATGCGCCCTCGAAAAATCATTATGCCATTTACATGCCACCGAAATATCTGGTTCTGTTTAAAGAGCAACTTGCCCAGTATTCGCAAACAAAATCGGCTATACATTTCGATTACAATAAACCTGTTCCTGAAGGGCTTATTACCGAAATGGTGCTGGCTGCGGCACGAGAAAACCTCCTGAATAAAGCCGCCAAAGATGCAGCAAAAAGCACAAAAAAGCCAAAAGAATGAAGATACTTGCCATCGAAAAAGAAATGCCCGGCGTAACGGATTCCGACTACGAACCCTGGTTGGAAGCCGAAGCCCGCAAAGCCTGGGAATTGCATCAGGAAGGATTAATTCGCGAATTGTATTTCACCGACGACCATTGCGCAGTGCTGGTACTCGAAGCTCGCGACAAAACCCATGCCCGCGAAATCGTTGACCAGCTTCCGCTCGTTCAGCAAAAACTTATCGATTTTGAGTTGCTCGTATTAACCGCCTATCCCGGGTTTGCCCGGCTATTCAAATCCTGAAAACTACCATGAGAAAGATTGTAGCATTTATCATCCTTGCATTTGTTGCGTTATCATGTATCCACAAAACGCAAACCGAAAAAGAAGGTGTCAGCAATAAAATAAACTTCGGCGACAACGCCAGCGCCGGACATTATGCCGATGTTAACGGCATCAAGCTTTATTACGAAACCTATGGCAGCGGCGAACCGATGATTATGCTCCACGGAAATGGCGGATCAATCAATGCGTTTCGAAACCAAATACCGTTTTTCTCGAAGTATTACCAGGTAATTGCCATCGACAGTCGGCTTCAGGGAAAATCGGGAGGTTCGCCCGACAAAATTTCGTACGACCTGATGGCCTCCGATTTCTGTGCCTTGCTCGATCAGTTAAACATCAAATCGGCCTACGTGCTGGGTTGGAGCGATGGCGGAATTGATGGTATTCTGATGGCCTTAAATTGTCCCAACCGGGTAAAGAAACTGGCGGCTTCGGGCGCCAACACCGTACCCGACACCACAGCATTGTCGCGGGCTGATATCGATGGGATGAAACAAACAGTTGCCAATCCGCGATCATCAGCAAAAGAAAAGGCTTTAAACCAAATGATGATTGACCAGCCCAACATTCCATACCCTGAATTGGGCAAAATTAAATGCCCGGTGCTGATTATGGCTGGCGATCACGACATGATAAAACCTGAGCACACCCTGAAAATTTTCCAGTCCATTCCGGGGGCATCACTTTGTATTTTCCCCGACTCGCATCACGGCGTTTGCATACAACACCCCGAATTGTTTAATGAAACGGTACTGAGGTTTTTCAGAAAGTAACTACTGTCAAAATAAAAAACTCCGCTTTCTATGTGATTTTCCTTCTGTTCGTTCGAATAATAAGGCAAAACAAGTTCAGTTACCCTGAATGTTGAAACAATTAACGCAAAACGAATGAACTCTTCGGAAACAAAAGACCTTTTCCTTTCTGTCATCGAGGCAAACAAGGGCATCATTTACAAGATTGCCAACTCATATTGCAAAAACGCGGAAGACCGCAAAGATCTCTTTCAGGAAATTGTTTCGCAACTGTGGAGATCGTTCGGTAATTACAGCGACCACTATAAATATTCGACCTGGATATACCGCATCGCGCTAAATGTGGCCATTTCATTTTACCGGAAAGAGACCCGAAGAAAGGTCATTTCTTCTCCCATTTCCGAAGGTGTTTTTAATCTTGTTGATTATACAGATAACAGCGAAACAGAATCCAAACTCCGAATGCTGCAACTATTTATTCAGGATTTGAAAGACATGGATAAAGCCCTGTTGTTGCTTTACCTCGAAGAAAAAAGCCATCGGGAAATAGCCGAGATTATTGGTATTACAGAAACCAATGTGGCCACAAAAATTGGCAGGATTAAGCAATTATTGAAACAGAAATTTATGAACGCAGAAAACAATTAAGCAATGGAAAACATCGATTTTATCACAATCTGGAAAGCGCAAAACACCAAAATTGAACAGACGCTGGCCATTAATAAAAAGCTGTTTCGAAATGTTGTTGACGGCAAAGCTCAATCAACACTTCGATCGCTGAAAATCCTCAAATCAGGTTTATTATTCTTTGGTATTTTGTACCTGATCGCATTGAGCGGATTACTCATTTTCGCCCTCTCCCGTTATTCGCCATCGTGGAACTACTTTATTGTTTCGGTTACCGCCATCTTTGCGATTAACCTGTATGCGGTTATTACCTACATCAAACACCTTGTTTGGCTGCACAAAATAAACTACGACGGAGTTGTTGCCGACATTCAGCAGAAACTGTCGAAACTGCAACTTTCAATCGTTAATCACACCCGGATTATGTACCTGCAAACTCCTTTTTTTACCACTTTTTACCTGAGCAGCAACTGGTTTCCGCAGAGTTCGCCTTTGGCATATACCATTTTCCAGCTAGCCTTTACCGTCGCAGCCATTTACTCGTCGTGGTGGGTCTATCGCAACATGACTCCTGAAAACTTAAATAACAAGCTGATAAAAAGTCTGTTAAATGGTTCGGGCCGCGAAACGGTACAAAAAGCAATGGATTTTTACAAAGAAATTGAAGAGTATAAAGTGGAAGAATAACGAAAAAGCCCGGAATCAATTCTGAATCCGGGCTTCCTTTTGACTTTATACTTTTAACTTTTGCTGTGCCTTAGTATTTCCACACCAGCACATCGCCGGTTTTAATCGATTTTGAGCCAATCAGGATTTTGGCATTGGCCGGAAGATTCATTTCGTAAACCTTGTCGGCGTAATTCATGGCAATACCATAGCCATCGCGGTATTCAACCATGATACCCTGCGGATAGTTCTCTACCTGAATGCCTTGCTGCTTGCAGAGTTTGGCCAAAACTTGCTTTTCAAGTTCGCCTTCTTTCGAGTCAACGCCAATGTAGGTTACCGTTCCTTTGCCCAGTTTGTGGTGAACGATTGCCGATGTTCCTGCATAGAAATCGCCCTCGAATGTGCCCCATGTTTCGGTTGCTGCAAAAGGTTTCAGCAAATCGCCCCAGCTGGTCCACACAAATTCCTGATTGTTGAATTTGATTTTATCCGGAGAGTGAGGCATCAGCAAATCGTACGATTGTACTTCGGCACCAAACAGTTTCCACATGGGCTGGTAGAATTTGGCTTCCCACAAATGTCCATCGCGGTCCATAATTCCGGTGCGACAGCTCATCACCAGATTACCGCCATTTTCAGCATATTTGGTCAATTTGTCAATCATGGCCTGATCAATCATTTCGTAAGCCGGAACGATCAGCAGCGGGTAATTGGCAAAATTGGTGGTGTCGCGCACAAAATCAACCGGAGCGCCGAACGATTTGGCAGCTTTGTAATATTTCAGGAAATGTCCTTCAGTATTCCATTCGGTCGTCTGGCGGTTCAGGTTAATTCCCTGCACATTATCGGTATTGATCAGGATGCCTGTTTTGCGCTGCTCGTAAGCTTTTGGTAATGCGGCTTTCGGATCGTAATTTTTCCGGAGCAACATAATTTCGTCGATAAACTGGCTAAATTCCTTTCCGCCGGGAGTTGGTGTAACACCATCAGGGCCAACCATTCCGTAGTGATATTGTTCGTAGCCATACAACGGCGCGCGGAAACGGTAGGAACAGGTGAATTTGCTTCCTCCGGCAAACACATGCCACAACCACAAACGGGTTGCTCCGGGCAGCGGTTGCGGATTGATGCTTCCCCAGTTCACTTGTCCGGGTTGCAATTCCATCACGCCGTACATGCCTTTCAGAGGGCGGAAGAAGTCGTTGGCCATGGCAATGCGCGAGTACTCGCCTACTCGGTAACCTTTCGGGCCAATGCCACGGTCGCCACCATAAACCATGTAACGGGTGTAGGTTACAAAATCGAGCTCTTTGCTTTGGCCCACATAACCTGCGTCGTACATTGGGATGTAGTTTGAAGTAACCCATTGGTCTTTGGTTGCATATTTTTTAATCATCCGTGCCTGATCGTCGAGAAACGAAGCTGTTTCCCAATCGGCAAAGCGATAATGGTCGAGCTGAGCATGAAGGTTCATTCCCCATTGATGATGCAGCGGGATGTTGATTTCATCGAAACTGGTGTAAGTTCCGCTCCAGAAATTGGTACCCCAGGCTTTGTTCACAGCGTCGATGGTTTTGTATTTGGCTTTTAGCCAGTCGCGAAAACGTTGCGGTGCATCCACGCCATAGTCGAGAAACCGACGTGGTTCGTTATCGACCTGCCAGCCGATTACGCGTTTATCCTGCCCGTAATGTTTGGCCAGTTCTTCAATCATTTTCAGCGCATATTGCCGATAATAGTTACTCGAAAACGTGGCATGCTGGCGTCCGCCGTGATCCATTTGCTTGCCTCCTTCGTCTGTTGCCAGCACTTCGGGATGTTTGCGCACCAGCCAAACCGGCGGAGTAGCCGTTGAAGTACACATGATGACCTTCAGGTTATATTTGGCTGCCAGCTGCAACGAGCGGTCGAGCCATCGGAAATCGTACTTGCCTTCTTCGGGTTCGAGTTGTGCCCAGGCAAATTCGGCAAAATGGGTAAACTCGAAGCCCATTTTCGCCATATTCTGAAAGTCGCGATCCCATTGTGTTGAGTCCCAATGTTCGGGGTAATAATAAACGCCAACCTGGGTTAAATCTTTCGCCGGAAAGTATTTCTCGAAATTTTGAGCACGTGTTCCAAAGCTGAGCAGCAGCCCGAATACGCAAAACAGCGCCAGCCTTGAAAGGGATTTGGGTTTGATTGTCATAGTGTTTCGATTTAGATTTAGAAAATAAATTTGGCACTACAAGTATAAGGTATTTTGGACAAATTGGGGAAGTTTTAGGTTTAAGCGCCTGAAATAAAACAGAGCAGGGCTCCACTTTTAGAGCGGAACCCTGCACACGCTATCGTTGGTATTTCTTTATTTGCTTACAGAATCGAGCAATGCCAAATCATCGGCATCCAATTTCAGTTTGGGTGCATCAATCATGGGTTGCAGTTGGCTGAGGTTGGTGGCGCTCACAATGGGAGCAAGCACATGCGGCTGATGCAGCAACCAGGCCAGCGAAACAGTAGCCATTTGCGTATGGTGTTTCCCGGCAAGCTGATCGAGCGCTGCCAAAACCGACAAACCTTTTTCGTTCAGGTATTTCTCCACGCCTGCCCCGCGGACGCTTTTCGACAAATCTTCTTTTGCGCGGTATTTTCCCGTTAAAAAGCCTGCAGCCAGCGCCCAATAAGGGAAAACCGACAGTCCGTATTTTTCAACCAGCGGTAAATA
>DAOPZV010000087.1:0-15586 GCA_035353575.1 Prolixibacteraceae bacterium
ATTATGACTAAAGAACAAATTACAGAAGAACAAAAAAGAGTGGCACGATACGCCAAAGCAATGGGGCATCCGATCCGTATGTATATTCTGGAAATGCTTTCAAACCAGTCTTGCTGTTACAGCGGTGACATGAGCGAAGAGTTGCCCATCGTAAAATCGACCTTTTCCCAACATCTTAAAGAATTGAAAAAAGCCGGGTTAATTCAGGGCGAAATAGAAGCCCCAAGAATTAAATACTGTATTAACAAAGAAAATTGGGCCGAAGCTCAACAGCTATTCAAAAAGTACTTGAAAATCTGAAAAAATTTAAATTCATTGTTCGTTGTTTTACGAACCACTAACATATAAAATTACAAATCTCATGGAAATAAAAGTATTAGGAACGGGTTGTGCGAAATGCAAAACGCTGGAAAAATTAACCAGAGATGCCGTTGCAGAATCGGGTGTAACTGCTGAAATTGAGAAAGTTGAAGACATTTACAAAATCATGTCATACGGAGTAATGAGCACTCCGGCATTGGTTATCGATAAAAAAGTGGTAGTCAGCGGACGAGTTCCTTCGCTCGCCGAAATAAAAGAAATGCTGGTTAAAAATCAATAAATCAACAAAATGAAACCATTTAAAACAATACTGCTAAGTGTTCTGCTGCCTTTATCACTTATGGCACAATCACCAAAAAAAGCAAAAATTGAAGCCTACTATTTTCACAACACAGCCCGTTGCGTAACCTGCAAAACGGTTGAAGCCGAAGCAAAGCAGGACATTGAAACACTATATCCCGATTTGGTAAAACAGGGCGAAGTAAGTTTTACCGCGCTAAATCTGGAAGATGCGAATGGAAAAACAGCCGCCTCAAAACTGGGTGTTTCCGGACAAACTTTACTAATTGTGAAAGGCGACAAGAAAATTGATATTACAAATGAAGGTTTTCTGTATGCCCGTACAAATCCGGCTAAGCTAAAAAAGATCATTAAAGAGAAAGTTGACGGACTTCTGGATTTATAACCGATGGAATATTTAACCAGCCTTCTTGACGGCACGACTACACCGTGGATTACTGCATTCATTTTAGGGTTAATGACCGCCATTAGCCCTTGTCCGCTGGCTACAAACATTACCGCCATTGGATTTATCAGCCGCGACATTGAGAATCGTAACCGGGTGTTTATTAACGGGCTGGTGTACACCGCCGGGAAAGCTATAACTTACACGATTATTCCTGTCATCATCTATTTGGGGGCCGACAGGCTGAAATTCTCAGGCTTTTTTCAGTTGTATGGCGAAAAAATACTCGGGCCAATGTTGATCGTGATTGGATTGTTTATGCTCGATATCATAAAAATGAACTTCCCTGGACTCGGCCAAATTTCCGGTAAAATGCAGAAAAAAACCAATTGGAGAATTTGGGATGTTTTATTGCTTGGAATTGTGCTGGCCCTTGCTTTTTGTCCATACAGCGGAGTTCTGTTTTTTGGCATGCTTGTACCCATTACTGTTTCAAGCGCATCGGGGCTGGTTTTGCCCGTTGTTTTTGCTGTTGCCACTGGTATTCCGGTTATTATTACGGCATGGCTGCTTGCATACGCAGTGTCGGAGGTCGGCTCATTCTACAATAAAATGAAGATATTTGAAACATGGGTTCGCCGGGCAATTGCAGTGCTGTTCATTATCGTTGGAATTTATTCAACCATAAGGGTTTTTATTTAAAAAATTTAATCTAATTGTTCGTTAATTATCGAACTAATTATACAAGAAAAATGTGGCGTAGAAAAGCATTTTGGATTCCGGTAATCGTCATTCCAGTTTGGTTTATTGTTTATCTAAACCTTCAGAATGCAACCAATTGGGTTACCGACCAACTTTTAAATCTGGAAAAGGGAAAACATTTCACCGAAGCAGTTCGCTTTTTTGTATTCGAGTTTCCGAAAGTGATGCTTTTGCTTGGAATTATCATTTTTGCAGTGGGAATTATCCGAACATTTTTCACTCCCGAAAAAACAAGAAAAGCGCTGGAAGGCAAAAAAACTTTTACGGGCAATATAATGGCCGCCACCCTGGGAATTGTAACACCCTTTTGTTCATGCTCGGCAATCCCGTTGTTTTTGGGTTTTGTTGAATCAGGCATCCCTCTCGGAATCACTTTTTCGTTCCTGATTGCAGCACCTATGATTAATGAGGTTGCCGTAATTCTGCTGTACGGAATGTTTGGCTGGAAGGTCGCCGCTATTTATATTGGCACAGGCTTGGTAATAGCCATTGCTTCGGGCTGGATAATAGGTTTGCTGAAGCTCGAAAAATGGGTTGAACCCTGGGTTTACCAAATGCATCTCGAAAACGGCACTGGTGAAGAAGAAAAACTGACCTTCGAAAAGAGAATCGTCCGTGGCTTTGAGGCGGTGAAAGAAATTGTTGGTAAAGTTTGGATATTTGTCGCCCTCGGGATTTTGGTTGGTGCAGGTGCGCACGGCTATGTTCCGGAAGAATTCATGGCATCATTAATGGGCAAATCAGCGTGGTACTCCGTTCCGCTTTCAGTCCTGATTGGTATTCCACTTTATTCAAATGCAGCAGGAATAGTTCCAATTGTATCAGTTTTAATCGAAAAAGGAGCATCTCTCGGAACTGCTCTGGCTTTTATGATGTCGGTTATTGCACTATCCTTACCCGAAATGATTATTCTTCGGAAGGTGTTGAGAATTCCTTTAATAATAACATTTATCGGCGTAGTAGGATCAGGAATAATGATAGTTGGCTTCCTGTTTAATTACACTTTCTAATTAGTTCTCTCCCGAAACTAAGATTAATAAAAAAGGCAATTAAAATCAATCCGATTGGTATTCGAATGTATTTTCTCCTGACTTACACGTGCTTCAACCGGAGAAGAATCAATAACAGAGACTTTCTTTGGTGATATTTTCTTCGAAACCAGGTGTCCACTCATTAATTCCGAGGCGAATGGCTTAATCAACGAAAAAATGGTTCCCATATCTTGATTTAAATCCAGCCATAAAGAGGTATCATCTTCAGAAAGAATAACCGGCATTTGATTAATTCCGGCACGGCAAAAAGCTGAATTAGGAGAAGTTGTCAAAATAGCAAAGCCAGTTTCTTCCCTATTCGTTTCTTTGTTCATCCAAGTGGAATAAATGCCAGCCAGAGCAAAGGGCTGTTCCTTTTTTTTCAGCCGCACAAGATAGCTTCTGTTTTTGTGTGAAGTCGCAAAAAAAGCATCAACCAAAACAACACACCGATGCGTTGAAATTATTTCAATACATTCATTATCAACATCAAAAAAACGATCAGATATAACATCTACCAAATTTATTCTCTCTGCTGAATTTGAATTTACGTAACCAAAGCTCATGGTTTGCAATGTATCCGGAGAAGCAGAAGTTATTACCAGTCCATATTGCCCGCCTGAAATAACAGAAGGCCTCGGAACAGATTTAAAGAACTTATTAAGCTTCAAATTATAACTTTTCAGAATTAGTCCTGTAGCGCTGGTTAAGAACAGATCATTCATTGTGTTTATTTTATAATCATTATTGCAGATTGTAATATAAACACAAATATCAATATTCCTAATAATGAGCTAAAAAAAAATTGATTACAACTGTACAAGCTTACAAATCATTAAAACCAACAATTGTGAATGGCTATTCATCGTTATTGCTTGAGTAAATACTCACACAATTTTCGATATTCACCTGAAAGATGTAACTGGTAGCACAAAGCAGGGATATTCGGTTGAAGTTGGTCGTGGTATCATTGATTTTCCTTCCTTTGTAAAAATGCTGCGGAAAGTTAAGTATTCAGGGTCAGTTTCGCTGGAACACGAACGTAACATGAACGATCCGTTTATGGGAATAGCCGAATCAATCGGATATTTCCGGGGCGTTGTAATGTCAACCCGCTGATTCGGGCCAAACAATAACCTGCAAATACTTTTCGGCGCATGTAAATAAACCGTAAATTACAATTGATTATGAACACTGTTATAAATCTGATCCGAAGGAAAACCGCGGTTGCGCTTATTGTTTTGACTTCGGTACTCGCCCTAACCCGGAATAGCGCTTTTGCAAAAGAACCGGTTGATTATGTGAATCCGTACATGGGAAATATCAGTCATTTGCTTGTGCCAACATTCCCAACCATCCATCTGCCCAACAGTATGTTGAGGGTCTATCCCGAGCGAGGCGACTACACTGCGGTTGAGATTAGCGGTCTTCCGCTCATTGTTACAAGTCATCGCGGAAGCTCTGCGTTTAATTTAAGTCCATTTCAGGGTGACGTAAAAAAATTGCAACCCGTAGTCAAATACAGCTACGATCAGGAAAAATTAACTCCCTATTCCTATCAGGTATATCTTGACGAGCAGGAAATTCTGGTAAATTATGGATTATCTCATCAGTCGGCGGCCTACGAAATTCAGTTTGAAAAGCACGAGCCAGCTTACATTGTAATTAATTCGCGCAACGGATCGCTAAAATGGGATGGCAAGACAATCAGTGGTTACCAGCAACTGTCGGGCGATACACGGGTTTATTTGTACCTTGTTTTAGATCAAAACCCATTATCTGTTTCCAGCCTGAATGACGGCAACCTTGTTAGTCAGACCTCTGCTGATGGGAAAAATGCCTGCCTTGTTTTGTCGTTTCCTGAATCGGTTGGGAAAATGCAGATCCACTACGGAATTTCGTTCATTGATGAGAAGCAGGCGCAAGCCAACATGAACCGCGAAGTAACCGGAAAAACAGTTGCCGAACTTCAGGCAAAAGGAAAAGCTACTTGGAACGAAGCACTGGGGAAGATCGGCGTTAACGGCGGAACAGAAACCGAACAGGCCGTTTTTTATACTTCGTTATACCGTTGTTTCGAACGTCCGGTTTGTGTTTCAGAAGATGGACGCTATTTCAGCGCTTCAGACCACCAGGTGCACAGCGACAATGGACGCCCGTTTTTTACCGACGATTGGATCTGGGATTCGTACCGCGCACATCACCCTCTGCGCGTGCTCATCGATTCGAAAACAGAAGAGAATATTTTAAACTCATTTGTCCAGATGTCACTGCAAACCGAAAAACTTTGGTGGCCTACTTTTCCTGAAATTACGGGCGATAGCAGGCGTATGAATTCAAATCACGGTGTTGCTTCGGTGTTGGACGCCTATCGGAAAGGACTGCGCAATTTTGATATTCAAAAGGCTTATGAAGCCTGCAAAGGTGGTATTACCGAAAAAACGCTGGCTCCATGGTCGGGAATGCCGGCCGGAGAACTTGACCAGTTCTACAAAGAGCACGGTTATATTCCGGCACTGCGCGAGGGCGAAGAAGAAACTGTTCCTGAAGTGAACCGTTTCGAGCGCCGCCAGCCAGTTGCAGTAACGCTGGGCACATCGTTCGACGAATGGTGTTTATCTCAAATTGCCAGTGAATTAGGAAAAAAGGAAGACGCTGAATATTTCAAAAAAGCCTCGTTCAATTACCGCAATTTGTTTAACGAGAAAACTAAGTTTTTCCATCCAAAAGATAAAAATGGAAATTTTATCGAACCTTTTGATTACCGTTTTTCCGGAGGCGTTGGCGCCCGCGAATATTATGACGAAAACAACGGGTGGACTTACCGCTGGGATGTTCAGCACAACATCCCCGATTTAATTGATTTAATGGGTGGAAAAACAGAATTTGCCAATAACCTGGATGACTTGTTCAAAACCCCAATGGGACGCGGGAAAAGGGAATTCTATACGCAATTACCGGATCAAACCGGGAATGTAGGTCAGTTTACAATGGCCAACGAACCATCTCTGCATATCCCCTATTTATTCAATTACGCCGGTCAGCCATGGAAAACACAGAAAGTAATACGAATGCTGCTCAACGATTGGTTCCGCAACGATTTGATGGGCGTTCCGGGCGACGAAGATGGCGGAGGTCTTTCGTCGTTTGTCGTCTTTTCGCTAATGGGCTTTTATCCGGTTACTCCCGGGATGCCCGAATATTCGATTGGAAGTCCGGCATTCGAGCATGTTTCACTCAAATTGGGCAATGGAAAAACGTTTGAAATCGAAGCGCACAAGGCATCGCCTGAGAATAAATACATTCAGTCGGCCCAGCTAAACGGAAAACCATTTAACAAACCGTTCATCTTACACGAGGCAATTGCCAATGGCGGGAAACTGGTATTGGAGATGGGACCTAAAGCCAATAAATCGTGGGGTGTCCAATAATGAGATAAACTTATTATGAATTATTAATGGCTCCTCTTTTGTTCGATGCAAAAGCAGGAGCCATTAATTTGATTTCCTATTATCCAACAACTCAAACCCCGGATCAATGCTCTTCTTTTTAGTGTAAACACAAAATGAAGATCATTTTCCCCGATTCTGAAATCATTTATTTAAACTTCAGCCAATCGACCTCAACCGGCGAGTCTTTTGCCACAATAAACAGATTGTGTACACCCCGCGAAACTTTCGATACTTTGCCAACAACTGTTGTCCATTCCGTTGTTTTCGGAATTTTTACCTCCGAAACAATTGGACCGTCGGGTTTATCCAGCCTGATTTGCACAGTCGCCCCTTTCGTTGATAAAACGCTCAACTCCGCTGATTTTATTTTATCAGGGCCAAATTTCACCGCATTGTACTGAACCCAGGCTCGCTTCTCCTGAAATTTCGTCCTCCATCCCTTGAACGTATTTGTCGAATCGAGGAAGGCCACCCGAATGCCTTTATCGCTTATCCGGCTGTAACGGTCGATTTGAATGGCTGAGTTAGCCGCAGTAATCCCCACTCCGCGATTGGTTGGCTTCACTTTGCGAATAGTACCATCGATGTTGAAAAACAAACTGTCGATACACACCGCGCGGTTCTTATCGAACTTTGGCGAGTAGGCATCCTGATGGTAAAACAAATACCATTGGCTGTTGTACTGAACGATTGACTGATGGTTTGTCCAGCAATTCAGCGGCGACTCATCCATAATAACACCTGTCATTTTAAACGGCCCCATCGGCGTATCGCCCATCGCATATTCCAGGCGCTCAATTTTATTTTCGACATGCGGAATTGTGAGGTAATATTTGCCGTCGCGCTCAAACAAAAACGGCCCTTCCTTCAAGCCTTTCGTTGGCAGATTGGCGATTATCTGTGGCTCAGAGGCCAACTCTGTCATATTATCTTTTAATTTGGCCACCATTATATTTCCCATCGACCAATACAAATACGCCTGCCCGTCTTTGTCGATAAACACATTGGGATCGATGCCGTTTACACCTTTTATCGGTTCAGGAAGCGGAGCATATGGCCCTTCAGGTTTATCGGCCAAGGCAACACCAATGCCAAAACCTTTTCGGCCATTGGCATCGGGTACGTTTTTGTTCGCCGGAAAATAGAAGTAATACTTTCCATTACGCGCAATACAATCGGGCGCCCACATGCTGTACGAAGTTGAATCGACCCAGGCAACTTTATTCTGGCTTACAATCATCCCGTGATCGGTCCAGTCGGTCAGGTTTTCCGAAGAAAAAACATGGTAATCGGCCATGCAGAACCAGTCTTTTCGGAGGTTTTTGTTTGGTGGTGCAACAATATCGTGCGACGGGAACACATATACTTTCCCATTAAATACCCGAGCCGTTGGATCGGCTGTAAACTGGTCGCGAATGAACGGATTCTGACCGAACGACCAGTTCGACGCCAAAATCATCATGCCCACCAAAATTGATTTAAACTTTTCCATTTTTAATGCACTATTTCTCTGATTATTAAATTTAGTTCTTTTCATTTTTCACCAAGTCCTCAACGGCATTGGCCAGGAAAATATACCAGGCTCCACCATCGATAATACATTCGTTTTCGCCCCAAAGGAATGGCCAGTCATCTTTATTTTCAAGATAATCCGGGCCCAGCAAAAGCAACCCGGGAACAACCCCTCCGGCAATGGTTGTAAAATCGGCGCGGTTATTTCCGTAGGCTGTCTTTTTAGAACAGGTTCCCACGGCGTTTACAAACGAAATATTCGAATACGGATGGCATCCAAAAATATAATTTAACCCTCTGTAAACATATTCCTTGCCGATAATTTCAGGATAAGCTTTGCAGGCGTAATAATTGGTAATTGCCCAGTTAATAACGTTGGAAGTTCCGCCCCATCCCTTAGCCGAAATCGGCACTCCATATGGATTTTCTTTTTCATACAACGAGATGGATTCCTTGTATTTAACCACATAGTCCTTCAACTTGGTTTTGTAGGATGCATCCATATACGGAATCGCAATTAACGCCTGGATAAAGCCTCCGCGCCCGCCAAAGCCGCCAAAAAATCCCGACATCGGCCCTTTCGCTGATGTCATCCTGTCAAGCATGGGCCATATTCCTTCCAGAAACCGGTCGGCATATTTTTGCTCTTTCGTGGTGATATACAGTTGCAGTGCTGTACTTACATCTGCGCCTCTGCCCATCATTTTCATAAACGGTTCTTCGTTGGCCTTCGGATTTTTCGTTGCTTCGTCGGCTTCATTCATCAGCCGTTTGGCGCTCGCCAGGCTCCGTTCGGCCAAGTCATCATTAAAGCCTCTCAGTGCACGGGCAGCTTCGGCAAGCGTGGCGGCTGTCTGGTAATCCAGAAAAGTCATGCGGTTGGTGAAAGCCCAGCGGTCGTCCAGCGTTCCGCTCGATTTGCCATCCGATTCGTAAGGTTTTAAGCTTGAATTGTAAGGAAGATTATCGGTTTCGTTTATAGCGTCGCCCAAATGGTGGTATTGGTGCAGGTTTGGAACGATAATGCCGCGCACCGGGTGACCAATGTTTTCGCACTGAGCCACCAAATTCAACGTTCCATGTTCAATTTGCTGCAGCATATCTGGTTTTCCATCGGGCCGGTGAATATCGACATAGCGCGTTTTCTGGTCGATATAGGTTTCATCCCTGTTGGTTTTGAAGTTTTCCCAGGTATCGACAAAGCTCGAAATGACGCTGTTGTGCGAGCCCGTTTGTATATCGAAGTCGCCTGCATCGAACCAGCCGCCAACCGCCATGTTCGGAATTCGTTCCAGCGGTTTGTAGTTGGTGTCGGTAGTCGGGCCTTGCGTATAACCATCGAAATGCTGATGATTTACAGGTGCCTGAAGACAATCATCGCGGTAAGGCTCGCCATGCCAGACCCGATAGGCCTCGTTTACTTCCATGTGGTCCATCTGCACCGGAAACCAAACGTCAAGCGTGGGGTGCCACACATTACTATACACATTCTGGTCGATTGAAAACACATTTGTTTTTTGATCGCCATACTGAATAAAGTAAATCCCCGGTTCCTTTACTGCACTGAAGTCGAATTTGGCGTAGTTGTAACGAAGATATTTTCCCCACGATTTCACTTCGCCACGAAATTTCTCTACCGACTTGCCTTCCGAAGTAATCTGGAAAACTGAAGCAGTTTGGAGCGGAGCATCGCTTTTATCCAATTCAATAACAGCCACCTTTCCCTGAGCAGGAGTATAACCCACCTGCGAAAAACCAATCACCGGCTGCCTTTTCCATTCAGGAATAGCATTCGGCTCCACGTACCACGAAAGCACTTTGCCGGTTTTGTTGGCCGGAAGCAGGCTGCGGACAACAAACCAGCCATTCTGCGCCAGGTTACGCCCGTCGAACAGCATGATTTTAGCATCGCTGGATTGAATTTTCACCATCTGTTCGGGCGATTCGGGTGCCAGTACAATTGTATTTCCTGAAGCAATTGGTTCAGGAACAATAAATTCATCGCGTCCCCGGTCGTCAAAAGTGGTATGCCCGGCAAACTGTTTAATTTTGTCGCTTTTGGGCCTGATTTGCGTGTCGCTGGCCGGATACCTTGGGAAAATGCCAGGTTTCCCATCGGTATAATAAGTCTTTTCGAAATAAGCCGATGGCAAAAATTCAAGATTAAATCCGGCCTTCCCTTCTATCTCTTTTGGAAGTGGTTTGTCCAAAATAACGCTGACTTCAAATCCATTGTCCTTGGGGCAAACCGTCATTTTCGAATTAAAGTTATAGTCTTTGTATGCCATTTCAACCTCAATGGTGTTGGTTGCCTTGTCTATTTTCCGGTCAACCATTGTTGGTATCTGATCCCATTGTTCGGGGGTGTTTTGCAACCTGACAGCTCCACCGGTGACGGTTCTGATGCCATGATGGATCATTTCGATGCCAGCCGTTTTTTCGTCGAAAAACATGCCGTTGAACTGATCGCTGAAAACCAATACATTCACTCCGGGTTTCTCAAAATAGTCCAGCTCATTCAGCCGGAGTTGCTGAGCATACAAACCGGAAAAAATCAAGCTAAAAGCCAAAAAAAGGTAGGTTATCTTAAGCATGAAATTGTTGTTATGTAGTTATAGTTAGTTGCTTGTTATTTGATCGCTGATATGGAAAAAGTCGAAATCGGCATATCCGCCCGGCGTCTTGGTCGAATAATTGAACAAGCCAAAACGGTAACCCATAAAATGTTCCATCAGGGTGTATTCCATCTTCAATTCACCGCCAATCACGTTCCATATCTTGCCATCGAGGCTGTAGTAAAATTTGGCGACATCAATTTTATTCCTGAAATCACACTCAATCTTCAGGTAAACGGTATTTTGCGAAAGAGGCATGCTTTGCAACTCTGTTGGTTTATCGGTTTTGTTGCTAACCATGAACAGGAATTTCTTTCCGTCAGCGATTTTCACACCCACCTGACCAAATTTTCGCTGGAAGGCAGTCAAACCGGCAAAATCTCCGTCTTTCATTCCTGAAATATCAAGCTTTGTTGAGCCTGAACAAACCGGGCCAAATGTGCGCTGTGTCAGGGTATTCCTCGATTTCAGGAAAAGTGAGTCGATCCTTCCGGTTTTCAGGCGCAAAAAGCCTTCACGCTCAGTAACCGACCACAGACTATTGTCGGGGTTGTGGTTCCACTGCCAAACCAATGGCAGGGCTGGCTCGCCTTTCTTTCGGCTAAATTCGTCGTTGTTTACAATTCCGGGGATTAAACCTTTGCTGGCAGGTAAATCGAGAATTTCCGGTACTTTGCCGTTGACACCAATCACAGGCCAGCCGTCTTCCCATTTCATCGGAACAAGAAACGGAATGCGGCCAACCGAGCCATGATCCTGAAACAAATACGCAAACCAGCGGCCATCAGGCGTGTCAATTATTCCTCCCTGTGCCACTCCCTGATCCTGAAACGCCATTTTTCCTTCCCACGGACCAAACAGATTATCGGCGCGATGTACCACCACCGTGCGCATTCCTCCGCGTGGCCAGGCAATATTGAAGAGGTAATATTTTCCGTTTACCTTAAACAGCTGCGAACCCTCACCAAGACCAACATTCGGCCCAAGAGGTGCATTGGCGTCTTCAATTAAAATCCGTTCGGTTCCTTCCTTTACTCCTGAAAGATCGTCCTTCAGCTCCACAATATGCAATTTACGCACTCCCGAAATCAGGTAAATCTTCCCGTCGTCGTCGAACCACAAGGAAGCATCGTGAATCCCCGGACTAAACGAAGTGGTTTCCCAGGGGCCTTTTTCAATGTCTTTCGTTTTATAAATATAGGTTTTGTCAGTGGTCTGGGCATAGGTCGAAATGTAATACATCCCGTTATGAAACCGGATACTACTTGCCCAAGAACCTCTGCCATAAGTACTTTTACCGTTGACGAGATTCATCGCATCCACATCATCCAGAATCTGGTAGGCATAACTTACCATTTCCCAGTTTACTAAGTCTTTCGATTTCATTACCGGAACTCCTGGTGCCATGTGCATCGTTGTGCTGCTCATGTAATACGTATCGCCCACGCGAATCATCGACAAGTCGGGCACGTCGGCATAAATCACGGGATTCTGAGCTTTAGGGTTTTGCGCCCACAGAGTTCCAACGAACAGCGTTAAAACGAGTGCAATCCCAATTTTAATCTTCTTCATGGTCTAAGGTTAAATTGTTATATCTTCTAAATAAATTTTACTGAATTGGGCTAACCCCTTTTGTTGTTTGAATGATTTTCTGAATAGTACCGTCTTCGTTGTAATACATGTAATCGACACAGACCGAACGGCGGTAATTACCACCGTTTGGCAGTGCACCATTGTGGTAAAAAAAGTAGGTTTTCCCTTTATAATCAATAATCCCGGCGTGAGTGGTGGTGCTGTTCGGAACCTGATCTTCGATCACTCCGCGATAAGTCCATGGGCCGGTTGGGCTTGCTGATGTACAGTACTCGATGGTCTCCGGAAATTTGGCGGCATATACCAGATAATACAAGCTATTCCTTTTATAAAGCCAAGGGCCTTCAGTATAGTTTTGCGGTTTTGGGATAATCACAACCGAACCATCCGTTTCAATCATGTTTTCTTTTAATTTCACATACCTGCAACTCAAATTTCCCCAGTACATATATGCCTGACCATCATCGTCAATAAATACCGTTGGATCGATGTCGTCCCAGCCATGTTTCACATCGGTGGTCATTTCGTTCACGATGAGGGCTTTGCCAATCGCATCTTTAAATGGTCCGGTTGGCCTGTCAGAAACGGCTACGCCAATCGCAAAACCGCCTTTGCTGTTTTCATCGGCTTTGTGACCAACAGCCACATACCAATAAAATTTACCGTTTCGCTCGATACACTGGGCAGCATAGGCATCTTCGCCTGCCCATGCAAATACCTTGGGCGATAAAGCTGCACCATGATCTTTCCAGTTTACCATGTCGGTAGTCGAGAAAACATGCCAGTCGCGCATTAAATAGTTAGGCGCTTTTTCAGGCGCGACATCATGCCCGGTGTAAAGAAACAGGGTATCGCGATACACCAATGGCGCCGGATCGGCTGTAAAAATGTGTTTGATGATTGGGTTTTGTGCGTTCAACTGAATTATAGTCAAAAATAACAGAACCAGGGTGATGTTATTGATTTTCATGTCGTTCAATTTGTTTAAAATGTAATCTTTCGGTACGCTTATTCAGGCACAGCATTGTTTGCGGCAGTTGCGTATAAGCCCAACAGGCAGCCTGTAAAACCACCGGCCACATCGGTTGAAAGAATATCGCCCGAAACGGTTTCGCCGAGGTTTACAAAGTCGGTTCCGTTGGTTGAATAGCTAAACTTGTAATCGTCGCCATTGGCTGTAAGCTGCAAACGAACCGGTTTGCTGAGGTCGATTTTGGCGCTGGCCACAATTTTCGATTCCACTTCGCGGCTTCTGAATTTTCCGGCAGTCCGTTCAAGCAAAATATAGTAGTCGGTCCCCTTTTTGGTAATGCCAAAAACATAGTTGTACCGTTCGCTTTGCAGCGCAACGATTCCGGCCAGTTCTTTTTCCGAAGCCGGTTTGTAATCAACGGTTGCCGAAAACGAGAATGTTTTGTGCATCTGCCTTAAGAACAACGTCGAAGTTGGTTTCACCTCTTTGATGTTCGTTTCAAAAGGTTTTATTTTCAATCCTTGTTTTGAAGTTGAGATAAAATCCTCGCGTGGGCCGCGGAGTCCAATCCAGCGGTAATCCAGCTTTCCGGCGCTAAAATCATCTTTAAACGTAAAGTTTCCGTTGGGAAAGAATCCATCCCGTCCTGCTTTGTTTTCAGTCACTCCTGAAGGCATTTTCAGTTTGGGTTCCATCGGTACCAGCCCGTTTTCGAATACCGGGAATTCGCCCGACCAATCAACCGGCAGAATAAAGGTTTCGCGGCCGGTGTTTACCCGTTGTTTATCGTTGGGGCGCACTGCCAGAAAAACGCCGTAATATTTTTTGTTGTCGGGACCCAAAACCAAATCGGCATGGCCAGCCCAGTCCACCTTATTAACGCGGTCTTTGGGAAAATGACGTTGTGTAAGAATCGGGTTGCTTGGTGCCGGAACATAAGGCCCTTTAGGGTTGTCGCTTTTAAAAATCACTTCGCTGTGCCAGCCGCCGGTTCCGCCTTCGGCACACATCAGGTAATATTTCCCGTTCTTTTTGTAAATGTGCGGAGCTTCAATCCAGATCGGTTTTTTAGCCAGGTCAACACCTCCATCCACGATGATTTTATCCGTTCCGGGAACGATTTTATCAGTAGTCACATCATATTCCCAGATTTTTATCACCCGGTGGCCATTATACAGTTCTTTCCCTTTGTCGGGCGCGTCGTTGTGCACCACGTATCCTTTGCCGTTATCGTCGAAAAAAAGCGACGGGTCGATGCCATTAAAATCAAGCTTTATCGGGTCGCTCCAGCCTTTCAGCGGGTCTTTGGTTTTCACCACAATGTTCCCGAAACCGCCCGAGAACTCGGTGGTAATCATGTAAAACGTGTCGTTATTTTTATTGTACAGAATCTGTGGAGCGTAAATCCCGGCGCTGATTCCGCAATCATGCACTTCGAGTTGCGAAACACGGTCGAGCACATGCCCAATTTGCTTCCAGTTGACCAAATCTTTCGAGTGAAAAATCGGCACACCCGGAAACATGGCAAAAGTGGAGGTAACCAGGTAATAGTCATCGCCTTTTCGTGTAATGCTCGGATCGGGGTAACAGCCCTGCAAAATCGGGTTGTAAAACTCTCCTGTTTTTAGCGGGTTGTCGGTATAAACCTTATCGTTGCCCTCGTACACAAAATTGGTAAATACAGGCGTAGTGGTTGCCTGACAAAATGCCGACATTGATAAAAGGACCGCAAAAACAGTCGTCAGCGTCATTCTTTTGATTTTCGTAAAATCGTTCATTTCTATCTGATTCTTTTGGTTTTATTACTTTTAATTTTTCATTTACCTTCTGACTAACCTGACATGATACACCGCTCCGGCAGTGCTGCCGGGCAAAGCCTGAAATTTCACCCGAACGTGGGTTTTCCCTTTCACCATTGCATCAGGAATTAAATACACCACATCTTTAAACATCGACTGGTTCCATCGTCCGGTATTGTCTTCGGTGACCAGTTTTTGGTCATCAATGAATAGTTCAAACTTCCGATCTCCCCATTCAGCTCCCCAATAGCGGACCATCAGGCTAAGTCCAGTTTCGGAATTGGTAGCCAAATCGTAACTAAAAAAGCCGCCATCGCGCGCTTCCCTGAAAAATTCATTCAGATTATTGCCTTTATTCGATTTTTCGAGCTGCATGGCATGATCGACTTCTGGTTGCTGTTCGCCTGCTGCAACCTGATCGACGGTGCGTTTTTCCAGGGCTAGTTTCTCTTTTTCGATGTTTGCCAACGAATCGGTATAAGCTTTATAGCCTGAATTTGACAGCGCCAGCCAGTACATCATGTAACGGGCATCGTGGATTTTATAAAATGGCTCAAGCGTAAGTTCTACCGGATTAGCCATTTTTACATTTAGTCTGAAATTTAAAGGTTTACCCTGAACAGGTACCAACTTATTTCCAATACTTTGAATGTCGTCTTCGATCAAAACAGGAGCTTTGTCAACCGGTAAATATTCTCCTCCGGCATATTGACTCCAGCGTCCATCGTCGGCTATCAGACCTTTCAAATCTTCGGTTCCTGTTTTGGCGCCCAGTAAAACCGGACCATGCATAATGGCAATGTATTCAGGAACATTGGGCAAATGCTCGATGGAATTGTGCAT
>DAOPZV010000088.1:0-7649 GCA_035353575.1 Prolixibacteraceae bacterium
CCGGATTAGAAGCAGTTATTGGTGAAGCACGCTTACTTCGCGGTATGGTTTATTTCCGTTTAATTTCAATGTGGGGAGATGTTCCTTACATCAGTAAAATTGTGTATTCAAACGACGAAGTGTCAACCTTAGCAAGAACGCCAATTACTCAAGTTAAAGACTCCATTATGGCTGACTTTACTTATGCTATTGAGAAACTTCCGGTTAAGGGTTCTGCTATTGGACGTGTAGGAAAACCAGCAGCGTTGGCTTTCAGAGGTAAAATGCAGTTGTATTGGGCTTGCTGGAATAAGTTTGGATGGCCCGAACTGGATACATTTACACCAAGCGCCTCTGAAGCCGATAAAGCTTATAAAGCTGCTGCTGCCGATTTCAAAAGTGTAATCAACGACTATGGCTTGAATCTTTTCCGTAACGGAGAACCGGGCGATTGGGGAACTATGGGAAATGCTGAAGTACTTCCAAACTATTATTACTTATTTATTCCATCAACAGGCAATGTCAACACCGAAGGAGAAATGATCATGACATTCACTCATGGTGGTACTGGTACCGGGCAGGGCGAAGAATTAATGCGCGATTTTGCAGGTCGTTCTCACGAAGGTTCACAGTGCTGGGTTCATCCACGTTACGAAATTGCCGACCGTTACCAATCAACTGTAACTGGCGACTTTGCCGATAAACTCATTCCAACCAACCCAAGTACGGCTGGTGCACGCACCAAGCTAAACTCGGCAGTAAACCCGGCAAGTTATGCCAATCGCGACTACCGTATGAAAGCCTCGCTGATGTGGGATTACGAAATGAGTATTGGTATGGCTTCACTGAAATCTACAGGTTGGTGTCCATTTATTTATAAAACCTGGAATGCTACTGTTACAATTAATGGAACAAAGTACATTACTTACAATACCGATGGTTGCAACTCTGGATTTGTCTTCCGTAAATTCTTACGCAATTATGCCGGACAAGGGCGTAGCGATGGCGATTACAACTGGCCTGTTATGCGTTTGGCCGATGTATTTCTGATGTATGCCGAAGCAACCAACGAAATCAATGGTCCGCAAACCGATGCCATCGATCTGGTAAACCGCATTCGTCACCGTGGCAACCTGCCAGCGCTTGCCGCATCAAAAACCGCTACAAAAGAAGCATTCTTTGCAGCCATCGAACAGGAACGTATTGTAGAGTTACTTGGTGAAGGACAACGTTCGTTCGACCTTCGTCGCTGGAGGGCTCTCGAACGTGTTTGGGGCCCGGCTTATGGCGATGGTAAATGGACAATCGATACAAACGGCGCTCAACAAACACGTTATTTTCAGAATACTTCCGAGCTAGGTTACCAACAATGTTACATTTTCAGGATTCCTCCCGGAGAACGCGACAAGAATCCAAACCTGACGCAGAATAAACCATGGATGTAACGAACATCTGTATTGTGAAACTTAAAATTCGAATAAAAATGAAAAAATATCTGCTTACTATATCCGCTGTTTTACTTGCCCTATGGGCATGGGTAGGCTGTACTGATTTTCCGGTTGACGAAGACGGATTATTAATCACGACCAGGGGAGAATGTTACGTAAGTAATTTCGAACTTCTGGGATCCGATTTTCAGACCGTTCGCACAAAAGCAGCCGTAATCGATACTACAGCGCAAACCATTAATGTTGAAGTGTTTTACGGTACTGATTTAAAAAATCTTTGGCCGCAGTTTTCTCTCGTAACCGATGCTAAACTCGATCCAAAAATTACCGGAAGAGTTGATTTTTCTGATCTGGCTAATCCAAAGAAATGGACAGTTATTTCGGGCAACCGAAAAGTTCAAAAAGCATACACTGTTTTTGTTACTGTTCAGGCTAAACCTTAAACGATTCAAAACATGAAACTTAAATATCTATATTTTATATTTCTGATGTCGGTGGTACTGTTGCTTGCATCGTGCCAGGACGAAGAATATTCGATACCCTCAGCAGGTACCGATTTACAAAACGATTGTATCAAACGATCACTCGGACCGAATGTTGTTGGTCTGAACATTGAATTTGCTTATGCAATGGCCCTTCCAAAAGACAAAGGCAAACTGGTTTCGGCTCAGGTTGACGCTACCATTGCCGGTGCAAACGGAACTTACCTCGAAAATCGCTCGTTTTATACCAACAGCAGTGGAGTAGATGTGGGTGTAACTGTGGGAAATCCTTCTGTAACAAACGGAACCAAAACAGAGGTAACTTTTGCTAAAGATACCTGTGCTTCAACATTGAGGTACTTCTATACTATTCCTGAAGAAGCCAGAGGAAAATCAGTCTCTTTCAAATTCTCGGCAAAAGACAGCAACGGAAAAACAGTTTCGTATGACATGGGCCCTTATACTGTTGCCAAAATGGACATGAAACTCGATATGGTTTTGAGTGATAACAACAACATGTATTTCTCAATTGCCGATATGGCTGTGATGAACGCTGCTACTGCTGCGGCTAATCCGTCGAAAGTCGATCTGGTTTACTTATATCGTTCCTATACAACTGTAACTTTCCTTCATGCGCTGGTTTCTCCGGCAAATGCAGAGTATTTGCCGGATGTTACGCTACCTTCAGGAGCAAGCAACAGCACACTGTTCTGGAAAGTATATGGATTGAGAGATCAACAGCTCGCACGCCTGCAATACGGAATATATGTCGATGACCTCGATTTCACGGAACAAAACTTTACCGGAGCGCCAAACTACGGTATTAATATGAAAGCTGAATCGGGAGCATGGGTTGAAACGGCCGATGGAACGTACCGCGCCTATGTCTTTGTAAACAAGGTGGATAATACCAAGAAAGAGATGACAATCAGCGTTAAACGCTATAAAATAAAATAGCCTTTTCGCCATACGATGAAAAGGATGCTCAAAGCTTTTTGTACTGACTTTGGGCATCCTTTTAAAGATAATTGAGGATTCTCCTGAACGATCTCGAAACACTAACAAACAAACCAAAATAGTTGTAGTTCACAGTTAGTCCTTAGTTCATACAAATCCACACAACTATTTCTAAACCAATTTTCTGAATGTGGTGTCTGGCTTGTTCAAACCAGGCATCACTCAGGTTTTTCAATTCAGAAATTCTTTCCTGCACTCGTTTTTTCCTGAACTAATTCAATTTAATGCCGTTATGCAAACCTCAGCCAAAGCTATTCGCTATACCTTATTCTTTACTTTACTGAATTTCATTGTGTTAACTGCCACAGCGCAAAAATTTATACATCCGGGGATCGATCAGACGTCGGCCGATATGGCATACATGAAACAACAGGTTTTAGCTGGCATACAGCCCTGGAAAATAGCCTTCGATAGTTTAAAAGCTTCAACAAAACTCGATAAAGAAATTAAACCGTTTGCCCACGTTGTACGCGGGCCCTACGGAAAACCAAACATTGGCGGCGACGATTTGTCGAAAAGCGCCAATATGGCTTACAATTGCGCTTTGATTTGGTACATTACCAACGACAAAAAATACGCCGACAAAGCCATTGAAGTACTGAATACCTGGTCGCCAGTGTTGTGGGACTTCGATTACAACGATGCCAAATTACTGGCAGGCTGGACCGGTTATTTGCTTTGCAATGCCGCTGAAATACTGAAATACAGCAACTCGGGCTGGCAGCCTAAAGACATTGATGCATTTACCCAAATGTTGATGACGATATATTATCCGCTCATGCGGTTTTATTATCCACAGGCCAACGGTAACTGGGACGGAGCCATTATCCATTCTATTTTGGCCATCGCCATTTTTACCGACAACCGCGAAATGTTTTCAAATGGCATCGACCATTTTCTGCATTCTCCGGTTAACGGGAGCCTGTTCAAATACATTTACCCGAGCGGCCAGTGCCAGGAGTCGATGCGCGACCAGGGACATGTACAGCTCGGGTTGGGTGAATTTGCCGGTGCAGCAAAAGTTGCCTATACACAGGGAGTAGATTTGTTCTCGGCGGGCAATAACAGACTAGCACTCGGGTACGAATACACAGCACAATTCCTTCTGGGAAAAACCCCGCATTGCTACGGAAAAATATCGGAACGTGCCAAAAACCTGCGCGACGACTACGAATACGTTTACCGTCATTATACTTCGAAAGGACTGGAAATGCCATTTACCAAAATGGCTGCTGATTCCATTCGCCCTAAGGCAAACCGTAGTGTATTAACCGCATTTAGAGCGCCTGATAACAAAGCCATCCCAAATTTGGGCAAACCAAGCGTTTCATCGGTTGCATACCCAACCGGCGCATTAAACAAAGCTTTAAGCCAACCTTCAGGAACTATTATAGTCGTCAATCCGGGGCAATCCATTCAGGAAGCATTGAACAATGCTGCGGGTAGCAACGGATGGGTTGTAGCCAAAGCTGGTTTGCATAAATTGCCCGCAACACTGAAAATACCTTCGGGAGTGACCCTTTCAGGAGAAGGACTGGAGACAATTCTGTTGCTCGATCCGGCCTCGGGCGCGCGTGATGCCATTGCCAATGCAACCGACGATATGAACCATGTGATGCTTTGTGATTTGGTTGTTGAAGGCGCACCCGATCCCGACATGGGCACCGACCCCAACAGCAAACGTTCGTATCGCGGCGGAAGCAACCGGGGAGGCATTATTTTCCTTGGGCAGCGCGAGTATCAATTGCAGAACATTACCATCAAAAATGTAACTGTCAGAAATTGCACCTACAATGGCATTTTTATCAGCGGCGCAAAAAATGTAGAAATCAACGGCTGCGACTTGAACGAAAACGGCTCAAGCGTGGTGCCCGGCCCAAAACTTCAGCACAATTTACTGTTAACGCATTGTGCTGATATTTCGGTAAAAAACTGCCGCCTCGATACCTCGCCCTTCGGCAGCGGCATTGCTTTAACCAATTGCAGCAATTCACAAATTATTGCCAACGAAATTGCCCGCAACGGCTTTTTTGGCATCCAGGTTACAGACTGTAATGGCACAGCAGCTTCCGGAAACCTGATTGAAGCCAACGACAGAAGCGGGATTATGATTGAATTTTTGCATCACGGATCGGATAACATTTCGCTGATGAACAACCAGATACAGTACAACGCCGGTTTTGGCATCGAGTCGTATTCGGCGTCGCACATCAGTGTTTCAAACAATCGTTACGCCGGAAATGGCACCGATTTGAAATCGAATGAGAAAATCAGTTCTGAAAAGTTTATAATTATGAACTAAAACCCTGCAAATTTATTGGGACAATTTTAAACTTTGGTAGATAAATGACCCAAATAAAGCAAACAACCTAACTAAACTAAAATGAAACATACCATCCAATTAGCATTTCTTTTTTTACTGATTTCTCTAACTTCCGGAGCAATTGGTGCCCAATCCGATCTGGAAACTATACGCAAACGGTTCATTGCCGAATATCTCGAATCCGGCGTTGATCAAACTCACATTCAGCAATTAATCAGCACCATTAAGCCAGATGGAACATGGGCCAATATTAACTACACCGACGTTTCGAAAACCGGGTTTCAGCATGGCGAACATTTGAATAACCTGGTATCAATGTGTCGCGCCTACAAAAAAGCAGACTCGAAACTGAAAGGCAATAAAAAGCTGAAAGCGGCAATCAATTCAGCCCTGGATTACTGGCTGGACAACGGCTTTATATGCGAGAACTGGTGGTGGAACCAGATTGGCACCCCCAATGCCATGATCAGTGTTTTGATGGTGATGGACACCGATTTGAGCAAAGAGCAGATAGAAAAACTTTTGCCCATTGTAGGCCGTGCCAATCTGAATGCCAGCGGTGCACGCCCCAGTGGCGACCGCATTAAAATTGCGGGAATTTTAGCCAAAACCTTGCTGTTTCAGCGCAACGAGGCGCAATTTGCCGAAATTGTGAAGGTTATCGAAGGCGAGATTAAGTTCTCGATGGCTCGCGGAATGCAATACGATTACAGTTTTCATCACCGCGAAGATTGGGTAAACAACACGCTTTCGTACGGACTAGGCTATGCCGATGCTTTCGCCGAATGGGCCGCAATTGTTTCTGAAACAAGCTACCAGTTTCATGAAAAACCTTTGCATCAACTAGTCGATTATTACCTTGATGGCATTTGTAAAATGATGATTTTCGGCAAATATCCCGATACCGGAGCCATGAACCGCGACATTACCCGCTCGGGCGCACAGGAAGCCTTTGGCACAAAAACTCCTGAACGCTTGCTGCAAGCTTCGGATTACCGTAAAAGTGAACTGGAAGAAATCATCCGAATTCGGAAAGGAGAGGGCAAAGCCACTTTATCTCATGCCACGTTTTACTGGAACAGCGACCATTTTTCGTTTCAACGGCCCGATTTCTACACTTCGGTACGAATGTATTCTACCCGAAATCACAATATGGAATATCCATACAACGGAGAAGGCTTGACCAACCATCACCGGGGTGACGGAACCAACTATATTTCGGTAACAGGTCTCGAATACCAGGATATTTCGCCGGTGTACGACTGGCAAAAAATTCCGGGAACCACCATCCTGCAAAAGCCGGAGCTGCCAGCTGAAGAAGAAATTCAGAAACAAGGACTGACCGATTTTGTTGGAGCCGTAACCGACGGTAAATACGGTGCAGCAGTTTTTGATTTCAAGAGCCCGCACGACCCAGTGGAAGCCCGAAAGGCTTGGTTCTTCTTCGACAAAGAGTACGTTTGCCTCGGAGCCGGAATCAATTCTCGAACCAAACTATCGGTTGTTACCACGCTGAACCAATGCTATTTAAACGGTGATGTCTTGGTTGGAACAAGTACCGGAAAATCTGTGCTGAAAGCAGGAGAACATACCATTGACAATGCGCAATGGATTTACCACAACGGCATTGGCTATATTTTTCCTGAAGCGCAAAAAGTGGGGCTTAGCAACCACGCGCAAACCGGAAGCTGGTTTAAAATCAACCGGCAAATCGACTCGCCCAAAGAAGAAGTTAGCCGCGATATATTTAAACTGTGGATTAACCACGGTTCGTCTGTTCAAAACGGAAGTTACGAATATATTGTCGTTCCGGCCACGAGCTTAAACGACATGGAAACCAACAGCAAACGACCGATTGAAATCTTGGCTAACACGCCCGAAATTCAAGCTGTAAAACATTCAGAATTAAACATTAGCCAGGTTGTTTTCTACCAATCGGGCGAAATTCAGCTATCTCCTGAAATAAAAGTAGGCTGCGATAGTCCGGGCATTGTAATGATTAAAACCGATGGAAAGGCAGTAAAAACCATTTCTGTGGCCGACCCTGCACATAAACTGAGCCGAATTCATGTTTATTTCAACGGAAAAATCAGCAAGACCGGAGACAATTTTACAGCCACATGGAACGAGCACAGGCAAATAACGGAGCTCGCTGTTGATCTGCCGCAAGCCATGTATGCTGGCAAGAGCGTAACCATTGATTTTTAATCCGTTTCTATATTTTTAACCAAAGGAAACCTAATTTTGATACAAATACCTAAACCTTAGAGCTATGCTTTTTTACCGACTATTTCTGATTTTATTTGCCTTTGCAGCAATTACTGCTACGGCACAATCCGTTTCCATAGAAACGGTTACCGACAGGCAACACCCGCGTATCCTGCTTTTTGGCGACGAAAA
>DAOPZV010000088.1:7749-15532 GCA_035353575.1 Prolixibacteraceae bacterium
TAGCCATTTCCAACTTCTCCGATTGGAATCCATCGCATTTTCTGGATGTAGCCGAAATGACTATGGCCGTTTCCATTGGATACGACTGGCTGTATCCGGCATTGTCCGAAAAATCGAAACAAATTATTCGCGAAGCCATTGTCAACAAAGGACTGAAACCATCATTCGACGATAAATACAACAACTGGCTAAAGGTGGTGAACAACTGGAACCAGGTGTGCAATGCCGGAATGACTTATGGAGCGCTGGCTGTTGCCGAAAATGAGCCTGAATTAGCCAAAACGATCATCGACCGCGCTCTTAATTCCATACACCTGCCCATGGACGAGTACAAACCCGATGGCGCTTACCCCGAAGGATACGGC
The DNA here is from genome assembly GCA_035353575.1 of Prolixibacteraceae bacterium. GTDB lineage: Bacteria > Bacteroidota > Bacteroidia > Bacteroidales > Prolixibacteraceae > Aquipluma. The sequence goes on from DAOPZV010000088.1 coordinate 8,115, forward strand.
TACTGGGGATACGGCACTTCGTTCAATGTGATGTTCCTGAGCGCCGTTGAGAAAGTTTTCGGCACCGATTTCGGCTTGTCAAAAGCACCTGGCTTTTTGCTCACTTCGGGCTTTTTACAAAACATGACAGGCGTAACCGGCCAATGCTACAACTGGGGCGACAGTGGTTTAGGCGGAAATTTGAGCCCGGCCATGTTCTGGTTTGCACAGCGTAACAACGATCCGTCGCAGCTGTGGGTCGAAAAAAACTATTTGCAACGCGACGATTATTCGGGATTTACCCGCGACCGACTGCTACCCGCGGTGATGATCTGGGGCAAAGGAACAGTTCTCGAAAAAATTGCTGAACCAAAAATAAAAGCATGGAAAGGGCAGGGGGCCAATCCGGTTGCTTTGATGCGTACCTCGTGGACCGATCCGAACGCCATTTATGTAGGCTTCAAAACCGGCTCGCCATCGGTTAACCATGCCCACATGGACATTGGTTCGTTTGTGATGGAAGCCAACGGCGTGCGCTGGGCGTCGGACTTTGGAATGCAGGATTACGAGTCGCTCGAATCGAAAGGCATTGCTTTGTGGGGGCGCGAGCAAAACGCGCAGCGCTGGACCATTTTCAGGCTAAATAACCGCGCACACAACACGCTCACCATCAACGATCAGCTTCAGAATGTGAAAGGATACGCCAAAATAGAAGAATTTTCTGACGAACCTGATTTCATGTTTGCCAAAACCGATCTGTCGTCGATTTACAACGGCGAATTAAAATCGGCAAAACGAGGGATAGCCATAGTCGATCAGAAATACGTGGTGGTGCGCGACGAACTGGAAGCCGAAAGCAAACCAACAGTTGTTCGCTGGACCATGATGACAACAGCAACTCCTGAATTGGCTGAAAAATCGATTCTCCTGACAAAAGACGGCAAAAAGTTACTTCTGAAGATAGAATCTGATGTGCCGGTTACGACAAAAACATGGTCAACCACTCCGGCCACTACTTACGATGCACAAAATCCGGGAACTACTTTAGTTGGTTTTGAGATGAATCTGAAGGCCAATGAAAAAAAATCTATTCAGGTTCTACTGATTACTGAAACAGCCAACGAAAAAAATACTGAATTTAACAAGAAATTAGCTGATTGGAGATAATTTTACCTTTTCAGTTAACCTTCAAAATAAACTAAAAATGAATAAACTAAAAGCTAAAGCCTTATTGTTGACTTTAATTGTCAGTTCAATTTCCGTAGTTGGGCAGGTATCAAAGTCAGATATCGATAAAGCAATTGATATTCAATCACTCAGACATCCTTATCTATATTTTAACGATCAGGATAAACCAGAGATTTTGAATCGGATAAAAACCGACAAGGAAAGCAACGATATATTTCGCCGGATGGAAGCCGAAGCCAAAATGTGGCTGGCCATGCCGGTAGATTACCAGGCACCGGAGCCTGGTAAAAATCCGCGAGCCGGTTGGTCGGAAGCAGACCGTGATTTAAAATATGAAAACTACTACCTGACTTATCGCGGATACGCATTTAATCTGGCTTTTTTGTATCAAATGACCGGAGATAAAAAGTATGCAGAAAAGGCTTTTGAGTTTGCCGACGCATTTTGCGACTTGCCAAGTTGGACAATGCGCCCACATGAATTTCCAATCATATATTCGCGCATTATGCCCTGGAATGTGTCCAATGATCAGGTTTGCTTCAATTTTGATCACCATAACGGCGACACCGCACGTATGATGGCTGCAGTTTACGACTGGCTGTATTCAGCACTCACTCCGGCTCAACGCGACAGAATACGTGGTGCGCTTATTGAAAAAGTTGTTACCCGTGTTCGCGGAAATTACGAATTTCATTGGTGGGCATCTGCCTATCGTTGCAACTGGTGTGGAGTAAATAATTCTGGAGTTGGACTCACAGGTTTAACCTTGTTAACCGAGAATCCTCAACTGACCGACATAGTAGCCGAATCGTACAACCGAATCAATAACATGCTCAGCCAGCTTGGAGTTGACGGCGAATGGCAGGAAGGAAGTGTTTACTGGACTTATGGAATTCATACATCTACATTTTTTGCTGATGCTCTGAATCGTTTGAGTAAGGGTAAATACAACCTGTTTCAAAACGAACGACTGAAAAACAACCCAGCTACTTTCCCGATATATATTTCACTTCCCGGAGTTAATTCGGCCAATTTTGAAGATTCAAGACCTGAAAGAACCGGTTTCGCCCATTTAATTAACAAACTGGCGACCGAAACCAACAGTGGTGCCGCTGCATGGTACCGTAACGAATTTTTTAATGAAGGAACCGACATTTTCGATATTCTTTGGCCTCGTCCGGCGATAACGGCAGTTGAACCTAAACCAGCTTCGATACATTTCAGAACTACCGATTGGTGGGTAATGCGGTCCGACTTTAAAGACCCTGACAAATTTGCTGTTGTTGGTAAAGCCGGGATGAACGACGACCCGCACCACGGCCACCTCGATGTTGGGCATTTCATTATAAACTGGAAAAAGGAAAATTACATTCGGGATATAGGCAGCGGTGGTTACGATCAAAAATATTTCGACGAAGCCCGCTGGGATTATCCACAAGCTTCGAGCGAAGGACACAATGTGGTTTTTGTGAATGGCGAAAAACAAATTCCGGGTAAACATTACAAGCAAGCATACAATTACGAAATAGGGGGTAAGGTTCTCGATTTCAGAACCACCTCGTCGCGCGACTATGTTTTAATGGATGCTTCAAATGCCTATCCTAAAATCGAACTGAAAGAATGGCGACGCCATGTAAGCCTCGATAAACCAGTTGTTGCCGTTGTTCTCGACGAGATTAAAGCTAAACCAGAGTCGAAAATTCAGGTTAGGTTTCATCCTGGAGTAAATTATGAGATTGTAAATGACTTAGTGATGTTAAATGGAGCTGAAGGAAAGATGGTCATGATTCCAATATCTCCGGATAAATTTCAGGTCGAGGGAGGGCGCCAGCCATCTATGTTTGTAAATGCAACCGCAAAATTTACCTGGATCGACTATTTCGACACTGTTATCAAGTCTTCTTCAGAAAAAACCATTGTTGCGTTCATTTTTACCCCTGTAAACACAGCCGAAGAAGCTCGAAAGATTGCCCAGTCCACTAACTTCAACAAGGATGAAGCTGGAAATGTTAGCTTTTCGTTTGTGAAAGGAGGAAAGAGATATGTATTCGAGTACCTGAATACCAGCGATGGTCTGGTATTAAAGAAATAATTAAACCAAACTAATGATAACCTATAAACCACTTGTTGCATTTTTTTGTCTTTTTTCAATTGTAACTCAAGCGCAGACCAACTGGAGAAAAATACAAACCGTTGATGAAGTCTGTATCGTTTACCCTGAACAGATGAAATACATCTTTCAAAACCTGGATTTGGATTATCCCGGTTTAAAGGAGGCAAAAAAAGCATACACAGCTGGGAACCTGAAGTTGGCTTGCAAAAACCTGCTTAACTACTATGCCAGATCGCCCAAAATAAAACAGAACCTACCTGAAGAATCATGGAAAACAACTAGTGAGGCCGATTCTATTCTTCGAGATGTTTACACGTTTCAAAACGTTTCGGGAAAGGTTCCCCGGCTCAACAACGGGCATTTAACCTGGGCGCATAACGGGCCTGAAAACGATATAGAATGGGCGTGGGCGTTAAACCGGCATTATCCTACCCGCGATTTGATTGATGCTTACATGCAATCTGGCAACATTAAATATGCAAAGTACATCGACGAGTTTACCAAAGACTGGATTATTTGCAGTTGGCCCTATCCGGCAGTAAAAAGCACCACAGCCATGTGGCGTGGGCTCGAAGTTAGTTTCAGGGTAAAGACCTGGGCCCGCATCTTTTACGATTTGTGGAATACAAATCAGATTTCGCCTGCCACCAAACTTTTAATTCTGAGCAGCTTACCCGATCATGCGCATTATGCCCGTAATTATCATGCACAGGGAAACTGGTTAACCATGGAAATCTCGGGGCTGGCAACGGTTGCATCTTCCTGGCCCGAATTTAAAGAATCGAAAGCCTGGATGGATTATGCCATTTCGACCATGACGGCCAGCTTGGAAGAACAGGTTTACCCCGATGGTGTGCAAACGGAGCTGACTTCGAGCTACCATTATGTGGCGCTGAGCAACTTCAAACTGTTTGCCGACATTTGTAAGAAAAGCAATGTTTCACTTCCTGAATATTACACCAAAACACTGGAAGCCATGTACAACTATCTGGCTTTGACGGTGCGGCCAGATGGAAACGGATTGCTAAACAACGATGCCGACCAGGTTTATAACCGCGAAACAATACTTAAGTCATCGACCGAATATCAACGCTCCGATTGGCAATACATTGCTGACAATGGGAAAAGCGGCTTGAAACCCGACAACGGCCCTTCCTACGTTTTTCCTTATGCCGGGCAGCTGATTTCGCGCAGCGATTTTGGTACCGATGCTCAATATTCGTTTTTCGACATGGGGCCGTGGGGAACCGGGCACCAGCACAACGACAAGTTACACCTCTCGGTTTTTGCTTATGGACGCGATCTACTGGTTGATGGCGGACGTTTTGCCTATCGTGGCGAAGTGGCAGACAAATTCAGAAAATATGCAACCGGAAGCGCCAGCCACAATGTAATCCTGGTGGATGGGAGAGGACAGGCCGCCGGAATACCGAAAACAGATGCTCCGCTTAACGAATCGACATATTCCATTACTTCTGAGTATGATTACGGTTCGGGAACTTTCGATAAGTTTTCAGGAGTAGAAGGGCAGTTCAGCCACACTCGTTCCATGATTTATGTCCGTGGAAAATTTTGGGTAGTTGCTGATCATTTAACAACCGATCGGCCCCGGCAGATAGAAACCCTTTGGCACTGGCACCCGCTGAATAAGGTTAAATTAAACATGCAGTCGGGTGTAGTTAGTACCAGTAATGAAAAAGGAAACTTGCAAATAATACCGGTAAGTATTCCTGAACTGAAATTAACAGTGGTGAAAGGACAGGAAAAGCCTGAAATACAGGGTTGGTACAGCAAAGAATACAACACCTACGAACCCAACACCACTTCAATTTATTCTTCACACCTGAAATCAGACGACACATTTGTCTGGATATTGTGGCCTTCGGAAGGTAAAACACCTGAAATAAAAACGGAAATCCTGGCGAAAGACGCCCAGTCTGTAAAACTTAGAGTAAATCAAGTTGGTGCCGGTTTCTGGGAAATCGTATTGCCATTTAACAACAGTCAGCTCGTTGAAATCCTAAAAAAATGAAGTGGATATTACCCATAAGCTTTGTCGTTTTGTTTGGCATGGAAATTAGCTCATGCAAAGAATCACCGTCGGTTGAGCCAGAAGTTGAAAAAACAGTTGAACTAACCGGAATCCTGAAAACCTTAAAAACCAGCCACCCGCGGCTCCTGCTCACCGACGCAAGGCTTCAGGAATTAAAAACGTTGAGTTTAACCGACACCCGTCTGAAAAAATACGCCGATGCGGTGATCGCCCAGGCCGATAAAGACATTTTTAAAGCGCCGATTCAACATGTATTAATCGGACCACGCCTGCTCGACAAAAGCCGTGAATGCCTTTCGCGGGTGTACAACACTGCATTTGCCTACCGCTGGACCGACAATCCGAAATACCTGGCAGGAGCCATTTCAAATATGAAGAATGTATGTTCGTTCGCTGACTGGAATCCCTCTCATTTTCTGGATGTTGCCGAAATGACCCATGCCGTGGCTATTGGCTACGATTGGTTGTACAACCGAATGAACCAGTCGTCGCGCGTCGCAATAAAGGCCGGGTTAATCAGGCTTGGACTCAACGAAGGGACGAAAGCCTACACGTCAAATGCCTGGTGGTGGAAATCGGAATTTAACTGGAACCAGGTTTGCAACAGCGGACTGGCGATTGGCGCGCTGGCCGTAGCCGAAACCAACCCCGAGGTCGCGCTGAGCATTCTGCCAAAAGCTATTGAAGGTTTGCCTTATGCGCTAAAAAGTTATGGACCCGACGGTGTTTGGAGCGAGGGTCCGGGCTATTGGGAATATGCTACCGACTACACCGTTTACGGGCTTTCGGCACTCCAAACGGCCCTCGGCGACGATTTTGGCTTGACTGCCTACCAGGGAATGAACATTACCGGATATTTTCCAATCTATTCGGCAGGCCCAACCGGCTATATGCTCAATTATGCCGATGCAGGTGAAAAATCGAAACTAGGCGCACCGCACCCCGAATTCTGGCTGGCCGAAAATTATGGCAATAACCATTTTTCAGATTTTGTAATCGACCAGCTTGAAACAGCTACGGCCAATGTTTTCGACGTGATTTGGTACCGAAACTATGCCAATTCGGCTGCACAACGTGCGTTGGATAAATTTTTCGACGGAAAAGTTGCGCTGTATTTTTCACGCAGTTCGTGGACCGACTCCAAAGCCCTCTGGATAGGCATAAAAGCCGGTTACAACAAGGTGAATCACGCACATCTCGATCTTGGAAATTTTGAGCTGGATGCCCTTGGAGTTCGCTGGGCACGCGATTTAGGTTCCGACGATTACAACCTCCCGGATTATTTTGGCAGCAAACGCTATACGTATTACCGGCTACGGTCGGTGAGCCACAATGTGCCGCTCGTTAATGGTCTCGACCAGCGCGAAGATGCAACTTCCCGCTTTTTAAAACACGCAGAAGGAGTCGCCGAGCCGTTCTCGGTTATCGACCTCACCGAAGCTTATAAAGATTACGCTTCGAAAGTTTGGCGCGGCATGAAAGTGGTTGACGACCGAAAAGCTGTGTTCATCCAGGACGAGTTCACGTTAACCAAATCGGCCGAAGTTACCTGGGGAATGACTACCGATGCGACCATCCAAATTGTCAATTCCAAACAGGCAGAACTGACATTGAACGGTCAAAAGTTGACGGCCAGAATTCTGTCACCTGACGATGCAGTTTTTACAGTAGAATCAGCAGTACAAGCCGCTCCCCAGAAGTTAAACACCGGAGTTAACCGGTTGCTGGCTAAAGTTTCGTCAACAGCCGGCAATGTAACTGTATCTGTGTTATTGGCACCGCAATGGCCGGGAAGTACAAGTAATTATTCAGGTGAAATAACACCATTGACAAAATGGTAAAAGAACCTAATGATGAATCTTTTACGCAACCAACATTAAAGTCGGAAATTTTTTTAACTATAAACGCAAATAACTAATAAACAGAAATATATGAAATAGCCATAATAGCAAAAGTTCATGTAGCCCCAAAATGAATATTTATGGCTATTCCATGCGTTGGTTACTCAATTGAAAAACAATGAAAATTATACGATCAACATTGAAAAATAAACACATGAAATAGCCATAAGAGCCAATGCTCATA
>DAOPZV010000089.1:0-12476 GCA_035353575.1 Prolixibacteraceae bacterium
AACCTTTATGGCAACAACGAACTGCGCTCGGAACTGAACCTGAACGCAGCGTACAAGTTTTCCGACACCCTTTCGACCATGATTTTGCTGCACGGCGAAAACCAAAGCTCCGAAATTGATGGCAACCACGACGGCTTTCTCGATATGCCACGCACCCAGCAAATCAATTTTATTAACCGATGGTACAAGGTTGGCAAAGATGGGGGCGATAAGCAGCTGGGGGTGAAAATACTTGACGAAAACCGCAAATCCGGACAAGTTGGTGCATTTGATGCTGGCAGTGAAAACCTTTATGGAATAGGCATACGAACCAAGAGGTACGAACTGTTTGCCAAGAACGGTTATTTACTCAGTAAAGTAGGTACTAGTTTGGGTATGCAATTATCGGGATCGTACCACAACCAGCAAGCCACCTATGGCAAAACGGTTTACAATGGTACACAGTACAATGGCTATTTCAACTTGATTTACCAGGGGAATTTTGGCTCCGACCTGCACACCTATAAAACCGGGGCATCGTTTCTGGCCGACTCGTTTAGCGAGCAATTGAACGGAACAACTTTATCGCACAACGAAATGGTTCCGGGTGCTTTTGTGGAATACAATTACAACTTAAAAAACAAACTGAACCTACTTGCCGGGCTTAGGGCCGATTACAGCAGCATGTATGGGGTTTTTGTCACGCCGCGTATTCATGCCAAATGGAACATTACCGACGACCTGATTTGGAGGGCATCGATTGGCAAGGGCTACCGAACAGCAATTGTATTGGCCGAAAACAGCTACCTGCTTGCCAGCTCGAGGAAAATAGTTATTGACCCTAACCTTGAACAAGAGGAAGCCGTGAACATGGGCACCAGCGTAAATGCCAAGATTCATTTGGGCGAAAGGCACATTAACCTGATTGTTGATTACTACCGCACAAATTTCATTGACCAAGTGGTGAGGGATGTTGATACCGATGCCCATGCGGTACATTTTACCAACCTCAACGGGCAATCGTACTCCAACGCTTTTCAGGCCGAGCTGTTTTACGAACTGTTGCAGGGCCTTACCGTTAATGCGGCCTATCGGTTAAACGATGTGAAGCAGACCATTGGCGGAGTGCTGCGCGATGCGCCTTTGACCAGCCGATACAAAGGGCTGTTGAGTTTCAGCTATGCTACGCGCCTAAACAAATGGCAGTTCGACCTTACAGGTCAGTTCAACGGTGGTGGCCGTATGCCTGACCCCGACATGGCCAATCCGCTTTGGGAAAAAGGGTTTGCACCATTTACCATTGTGAACGGGCAGATTACAAAAAACTTCAAAAAATGGAGTTTCTATGCTGGAGCCGAGAATTTACTCGACTTTATGATGCACAACCCCGTAATTGGGGCAACCGATCCATGGGGCAACAACTTCGACGGGTCGATGATATGGGGGCCTGTACATGGCCGCAAAATTTATTTTGGAATACGTTATACAGTGAAGAATTATGAATAGAATAGTATTGTTAATGGCCTTTATTGTTGGTTTTTGCTTTACCACATTGGCCGCCGAAAAGAAAAACGAAAAGACCATCACCTTTACGGTTAACATGGACTGCCACAGTTGTGTGAAAAAAATTGAGGGCAACATTGCCTACGAAAAGGGAGTGAAAGACCTGAAAGTTTCTCTCGACAACAAAGAGTGCAAGGTAACCTACCGCGAAGACAAAACAACGCCCGAAAAGCTGATAGAGGCTTTTAAGAAACTGGGTTACAAAGCCGAGGTTAAACCCGATGAAACCAAGGAGAAGAAACCTGCTGAATCGGGCGCAGAACACAACTGGCATAACCACAATTAGGGATGAAGAAAACCAGGAAGTGGCCTTACAACCCTACTGGCACAGCATGTTTTACCCCGCACGGGAACTGTTTCTCTTAAAAGAAATTGTATCCGGGGCGGGGTACTTTTTTTGTTGAAAGGCATAGAGCATTGCTCCACAAGCATCTGCCCTTACTCCTATTCGCAAGAAAAGTCCCCAACGACATTGAACCAATCCCCGAATGAATAAAAGATGTGACATGCGACTACAAAATTGATTATTCCTGGCAATGTCCTGCACAATGCCTCCTGCTTTGGCCGGAAAGGGCTAAAGGTTATCATTTTCGCAGGCAGGGTATACTATGTGTTCTGTTTTGTTTGGTGCCAACATGTATATTTTCTCATTAATTCATCTAATTTTGTGCAACACAGTTAATAGGTAATTATGATTGGTGGTGGTGAAATATTGTTGATCTTATTTGTTGTCCTGATGCTTTTTGGCGCAAATTCAATTCCCGATATTGCTAAAACATTGGGCAAAACAGTGCGCGAGTTCAACAAAGCAACCGAGGAGATCAAGAAAGAGTTTAACGACGCAACTTCCGACATCAGGAATGATATTAACGATGTTACCAATACCGTGAAAGATGAAGCCCGGAAAGTGAAGGACGAAGCCGACTCTTTTAACGACTCAACAAAATAGCAACTATTTAAACCGACAGTTTTGATAAAAGCCGAAAACATAACCAAATCGTTTGGTTCGCTGCAAGTATTGAAAGGCGTATCGCTCAATATTGAAAAGCAAAAAATTGTATCGATAGTTGGGGCAAGCGGTGCAGGTAAAACTACACTGCTCCAGATTCTCGGAACCCTGAGTTCGCCCGATGGCGGGTCGCTCCTGATTAATGGCGAAAACCCTTTATCGTTGAACGAGCGTGATTTGGCCGCTTTCCGGAACAAACACATCGGTTTTGTTTTTCAGTTTCACCATTTGTTGCCCGAGTTTACTGCTCTCGAAAATGTTTGCCTTCCGGCGTTTATTGCAAAAACCCCAAAGATGAAGGTCGAAAACAGGGCAAAGGAACTTCTCGATTCATTTGGCCTTTCCGAACGGTTTAACCATAAACCAAATGAACTTTCGGGTGGCGAAAAACAGCGTGTTGCTATGGCTCGTGCTTTGATAAACGAACCTTCGGTAATTTTTGCCGACGAACCAACCGGAAACCTCGACAGCAAAAACCAAAACGAAATGCACGACCTGTTTTTTTCGTTGCGCGATAAATATGCCCAAACACTCATTATTGTTACGCACGACCATAACTTCGCCCGGCTCAGCGACGTAATTTTTGAGATTAAAGATGGCATGATCATCTCGTAAAATGGTTTGACTTTCAAGCTTAAGACAATCAATATGGATACCCTTCCGAGTCAGGAGTTGAAATCGTTTCTCGACACGAAGTACCTCGAATACAACTGCGAAGGATTTATTCCGAACGATCCGGTTTCTATTCCTCATCTGTTCGAAAAGAAAGAAGATATTGAAATCTCAGCATTTCTGACCGCTACAATTGCATGGGGAAACCGGAATTCAATCCTTAAAAATTCCAATCGGTTGATTAAAGAGATGGGTTTTTATCCTCACGAATTCATCATAAATGCCACTGAAAGAGATCTTCTGGCTTTCGAGAACTTTGTTCACCGTACATTTAACGGTGTCGATACTATCTTTTTTCTGCAATCGCTTCAGAATATTTATAAGAATCACAGTGGGTTAGAGGCTGTTTTTACCGAAGGTTATTCGAACGGACAAACCATTTATGGGTCGCTGGCTCATTTTCGAAGTATATTTCTCGAGCCGGTTCATCAAAAGCGATCTGAAAAGCACATTGCCAATGTTGCGCAAAAAGCATCGTGTAAACGGTTGAACATGTTCCTGCGGTGGATGGTTCGAAACGATAACCGTGGTGTTGACTTTGGTCTTTGGAGACAGATTCCGGCTTCGGCACTGATGCTCCCTCTTGATGTTCACACTGGCAACATCTCGCGCAAACTTGGGCTTCTTGCCCGTAAGCAGAACGACTGGCAGGCTGTTGAAGAGGTAACTCAAAACCTTCGGCTGTTCGATGCCGGTGATCCGGTGAAATACGACTTTGCATTGTTCGGACTTGGCGTAAACAACGACTTTTGATGGCTCACAACACCTATTTCAAGTTTAAGCAATTTACCATTCAGCAAAGCAATGCTGCAATGAAAGTTGGAACCGATGGTGTGCTGTTGGGCAGTTGGACTTCGGTCGAGAATGTTTCGTCGGTTTTAGATGTTGGTACCGGAACCGGAATTGTTGCGCTGATGTTGGCACAACGTTCTTTGGCAACGATTGATGCGGTCGAGATTGAAGAGAATGCCTGTGCCGATGCGCTTCTGAATTTCAAAAATTCGCCTTGGGAAAACAGATTAAGCCTTTTCAATTCATCGTTTCAGGATTTTGCACATTCTTCTGATCAAAAGTTTGATTGTGTGGTGAGTAATCCGCCGTACTTCAGCCAACATACAAAATCTGATTGCCAAAAGCGATCGTTGGCCAGGCATTCCGATAATTTGCCTTTCGAAGTATTTGCTTGTGGTGTTGCCCGTTTACTTTCCGAAAATGGTCATTTCAGCGTTATCCTTCCTGTTGAGGCCGAGCGCGAATTCAGATCTTCTGCTGCAAATTACCGGTTGTTTCCAAAGCGGATTATGAGGGTGAAGCCAAATCCGTTGAAACCAGTTAAGCGGGTGTTGATCGAATTTCGGTTTGAAGCAATGCTTGAAGAAGAAACTGAATTGATTATCGAATCGGAACTTCACCACCATTACACCGATGAGTTTATTGGTTTGGTCAAAGATTTCTACCTGAATTTATAGCTTTTTTGAAACGGCTTTCCTGTCAATTTTCATCGAGCCATTTCGTGGAAGTTGGTGCAGGAAGAGAACCTCTTTTGGGCAACGGTGACTTCCAATTTTTGATTTTATCTTTTCAATAATTTCGGTCGATGAAAATTCGTCCTCGTATCCTTCAATGACTAAAACAACCTTATTTCCCAAAAGAGAATCTTTCACCGACGAGATAATGAAGTCGGAAGAGATAAATTCATTGATCTCTTTTTCAAGTTGTTCGGGCGAAATTTTAATGCCGCCTGTGTTGATCACGTTGTCGGCCCGTCCAATCCAACGGAAACTCTTTTCATCAACAATTTCAACAATATCGGTTGTTTGAATTGGTTCGGGCGAAAGCAGTGGTGCATCAATTTTCAGGCATCCCAATTCATTTGAAGCGATTTTGATGCCGCTCAGCGTAACAAAATCCGGATCTCTGTTTTCGCCATTAATGCGTTGAACAGCAATATGCGAGCACGTTTCGGTCATTCCGTAGGTTGAGTAAACCGCTGTTTGGAGGTTTTGAATCGATCTTTCGAGCGAGCGGCTAATTTCTGCACCACCAATAATCAGTTTTTCAATATTTTGCAACAGATTTCCGGTTTCAACAAGTTTTTGTATCTGGATGGGCACCATTGCTGCAAACGCAATTTTTGTTTCTGGTATCTCGGGCGTTCCTTTTGGGTCAACGGTCAATAAATTAAGGTTGCCAATCAACGCTCTAACAACCATCATTTTACCTGCAATGTACGAAACCGGCAAACAAAGCAGAACGGCATCGTTCTTCTGCAGATCGAAATATTCAATTGTTTTTTTTGCCGATGAAATCATTGCACTTTTAGCCAGTTGCACCTCTTTTGCAATGCCTGTGCTCCCCGATGTTTTTTGGGTAATAAAAGGAGTTCCGTCGAACCAATCAATAATGAAACGGAAAATGTTCATCTCCCAGGCCGGAATATTTGCATTGTTGCACATCACTTCGGCAAGTTCAATCAGCTGAATTACATTGTAATGACGATTATTGATTGTAAGCCCGTTTGTCATAAATCAGAATTTGCTTTCATTGTCCGGGCAAACTGTTTCCCATTTTTTGCCTGAAACGTAATACATTTTGTCGTTGATTAGTGTCAATGGCGAATCGATGTTGTTTGAGTAAAGCATCCCTGTTCCAAGACCTTGCGGAAGGGTTGGCTCTTTTGTGAAAACCCATTGCGATATGGCGTTCAGTCCAATATTCGATTCCAGAGCAGAAGTTGCCCACCAGCCAATATTCATTTTTTCTGCAATCGAAATCCACTCTTCCGAAGCTTGAAATCCGCCCAGTAAACTTGGTTTGAGAATCAAAAACTGCGGGTTGATTTTTTCGAGCAGGTCAGATTTTTGTTCGGTCGTGTTTTTGCCGATAAGTTCTTCGTCGAGGGCAATTGGTATGGGCGATGAAGCGCAAAGTTTTGCCATTTCGTCGGATTGCCCCGCTTTTATTGGTTGTTCTATAGAGTGTACGTTTAATTTTGCAAGTTCGGCAAGTACTTCTTTTGCTTGTTGTGGCGAATATGCTCCGTTGGCATCAACTCTGATGGTCAGTTCGTTTGATGAAAATTGCTTGCGCATTTCAGCAATAATTTCGCGCTCGGTTGGCCAATCTATTGCCCCAATTTTTAGTTTGATGCACGAAAAACCACTTTCGATTTTCTGGGCAATTTGCTCGCGCATGTAGGTTTTATCGCCCATCCAAATGAGTCCATTTGTTGGAATTCCGGCTTTTCCTTCGGTAAACAACGATGGAAAAAGTATTCTTTGGCTTCCGTGTTGTAAATCGAGCAAAGCAGTTTCCAATCCAAATTTTATGGCGGGGAAACTGGTCAGTGGCTGTGAAAAATCGAATGTGCCTTGATTTATTTCTGAACAGATTTGAGTTATTTTTTCTTCAAGATCGGGTCGGTCGTCAATGCTCAACTCTTTCAGCAATGAACATTCACCAATGCCAGTTTTTTCATCATCAGAAAGAAAAAGGAACCAGCTTTCTTTTGTCAGATAAGTACCCCGTGACGTTCCTGCCGGACGAATAAACTGAAGTGTGTGTTTGCGGTATGAAGCTTTGATCATCATAAAATCAACCCTAATCCAAAAGCTAACGAAAACAGAAACGTTGTGAGTGCCAGGTTTCGCAATTCATTATTGAGATCCTCGGCTTTCTGCGACTTAAACACAACCCATATATTCATTGCGAAAAAAGGAACTGTAACCAAAAACAGGAATTGCCAGCCCGAGTAAAACTTTATAATTGAATAAACAACGCTGATAATCAATCCAATTGAAATAAGAGCAAGATGGTAAAAGCGTGCAAATTTTGGCCCGAACCTTACGGCAAGTGTTTTTTTGCCGCTTTTGGCATCGGTTTCAATATCGCGCAAGTTGTTGATATTTAAAACACCAACGCTGAATAACCCAATTACTGAAGCCGGAGCCAGAATAAACAGGTCGAACCAATGGGTGTGAAGGTAATAGGTGCCCATTACGCCAATCAGTCCAAAGAAGATGAATACAAAAATATCGGCCAAACCTTTGTAGCCGTAAGGATTTTTGCCTATTGTGTATTTAATGGCTGCTGCAATGGCTGCCAATCCAAGTCCGAAAAATATTGCCAGCTCTTTCCATGGAAGGTTGTTCAGCCCGGTAAATATTAATGCTGTTCCCGAAATGCACGACAGGATTACGAAAACAATAATCATTCGTTTGATTTCTTCCTTTGTTACCAGCCCCGATGCAGTAACGCGCAATGGGCCAACCCGTTCGTCGGTATCTTTTCCCGAAACGGCGTCGCCATAATCGTTGGCAAGGTTCGAAAGTATCTGTAACAAGGTGATTGTAACGACTGTGAGTGCAAAAATACTCCAACGAAAACCATCTTCCGAAAGAGCAAGCAGACTCCCCATCACGGCATTCGATAACGCGAGAGGAAGTGTTCGCAACCTGAATGCGTGGATCCAAATTTTTATTTTTGATGTCGACAACGTTTTGAATTTTAATTGGTTATTCGGAAAGTTAACTTCCGTTGGTATTAAAATGCTTGTCAAAAGTACCAAATTGCTTTTCGCAATGCAATTCTTTGATGCAAACGCCAGCTTGTTGCTTTTACCGGTTTGCTCAATTTGATTTACCTTTACCCAATATTGAAAAATTTTTTCATGCGGTCAGAATCAATCAGTACGTTAAAGAAAGAGATCGTGAGTTTGCCTCCCGAACTGCTTGTGCAGTATTGTATTCGGATGGCCAAATACAAAACCGAAAATAAGGATCTTCTGAATTACCTGATTTTTCAGGCTTACGATCAGCAAGCATTTATTAATGAGGTGAAAGCTGAGATTGATCTTCAGTTTAAAGCCCTGAATGGTTCGAATTTGTACCTGGCAAAAAAGACCGTGCGGAAGGTGTTAAAGACAACTCATAAATACATCAAATTTTCGGGAAACAAGCAAACGGAACTCGATCTGCTTATTCATTTCTGTAAAAAGCTAAAGGCATCGGGGCTTCCGCTTTATCATGGTAAAGTGCTGGGCAATTTGTATATGAGGCAAGTTGAACGGATTGTAAAAGTTCTGAACACACTTCACGAAGATCTTCAGCTCGACTATGCCGCCGACCTAAAACTGATCAACTGAAGCAGCGAGCTGCAAGTTGAAAATTGGTTTATTTTGGTGGTTCAAGTAAGATGTTTTATGTAATTTTTCTTGTTCCTGTTCTCTTTTTTGTTTCCGGCTGATGTTAGGATTTATTGTAATTCAAAGATAAACAAGAGAATAAAGGTTTGATAACTTTTCGTAGCCGGTTTATTAAATCATGCTTTGGAAAGTGTTATTTTTAGGAGTTCATTTCAAGTAAGGCTTTAATCTGTTTCGGTATGAGTTACATGGTCGATTATCATATGCACACAAGTTTTTCGGATGGAAATGGAAGCTATCTGGATTATCTTGAATTTGCCCGTAAAAAAGATTTGGCCGAGATTGGTTTTACCGACCATATTACCTTAGCTCCGGTCGATTGGTGCGTTCGTGAAATTGACTTTCCGGTGCTGAAGCAAAACCTTCGAAACTTGTGCAACAATTTCTCTGAAGATGTTCAGGTTCGGTTTGGCCTCGAGGTCGATTATTTTCCCGATAAAGAAGAAGAAATCCGACAGATAATTTCCTATTTTCCTGTTGATTATGTGATTGGTTCCATCCATTTTATTGGCGATTGGAATTACGATTCGGACCAGTCGTACTATGGGAAGTGGCCTAACGACGATGTTTATAAAATGTACTTCGAATTGGTACAGAAGGCTGCAAAGTCAGGCTTGTTCGATGTGATTGGTCATTTAGACCTCGTCAAAAAATTCCAGTGTTGGCCCGAGAGTGACCAAACCTTGCTTTTTGAAGAGACACTAAAAATTATTAAAGAAGCAAATGTGGTTATTGAGTTAAATACCAGTGGTCTCGACCGCCCTTGCAGAGAGTTTTTTCCTAGTCGCGAAATATTGTCAATGGCGTGCAAGCTTGGCATTCCGGTTACGCTTGGTTCCGATGCCCATCAACCAACTCAGGTTGCCCGCCATTTCGATACAGCCATTGCAATGCTGAAAGATGTTGGTTACACCAAGATTATCCGTTTCCGCAATCGGCTTCGTGGCGAAATCGAAATTTAACCGGTTTCAATTGACCCTTTTTCTCCATTTCTCCTTTTTTATGAGTTTTATTCACATTTCAGTTCTTAATAACTTTGGTTATTTCCTTAGTGTGTGTTGATTAAAGTTATTAACAGGTGTTCATAAGTTACTATTGACTTTTTCTCACATCAGGTTGTTTGTACCTTTCAGAAAATGCTTACTTGTTCAAATCCGGTTAAAATCAAGATCATACAAAAAAGTTGTTTTTTTTGGAAAAAGTTGTTTTTCGAAATACATTTGAAATATCAGGTAAGCGATAAAAAAACCGCACTTGCAACAAGGCTGCGAAAAAGCATTTTAACAATGACCGAATCAAAGCTTCTGAATTGAAAAATTCTCTTGTTGAAAGAGCAGAAGTTAGAACCTGAAAGATCCGTTCTTTCAAATTCTGTCAGCCATAAATTTTAGTAAGGCATTCGTTTTCATTTCGACCCAACAACTTGCAACAGTTGACAAAAGTCTAAACGTTGAGCAATCAGCGTCGAAGCAACTATTAAAAACTCAAAAGTTTAATAAAAGCAGAAATGAAATTTCAGGCATCAGGTTCTTCGGAACATTGAAAAAGATGGTGAAAACCCATCAACTGAGAAGTGTAAAGGGGAAACCCCGAACAACACGAAAGCCAGGTTAGTAGGAGCAGTTCTTGAAAAAAGCACTGTTGGTACATTTTGCCCAGCGGCACAAAAGGGGATTCTTCCCAAATTGTACTTGTTCGATTGATGCGAAAACAACAATCAACATCCGAAAGGCCAATATTGAATGCCAATTAACCGCCCTGCAAAGGGATCGAGGTTCCGTTGAGGACGAAAACTGGAGGTAGCTCCTTCTGCTTTTCTTTACTGCAAACCGGACGGTCGTTCAGCAACAGTAAAAGTTAACAGGCAAACGCAGGTATTAAGCTTTGAAAAGAGCACACCTTAAACGGCGATATACCGGCGCAATTCATCAACGTGCTTGCACTACGATGGAATTCAATATCAAAAGCTTTAATTAAATGGTTGAGTCTGATGCTCAGCTTCAGAAAACCGAAAGGAAAAATGAAGTTGCAGTTGAAGGGTTTTCTTCTGATTATTCTTCAATTGTCAAACCAACGCTTCGGCCAAGGAATGAAAGCTTAAGACACTTCGTCCACGAAGTTGTGAAAAAGTGTAGTTGCCGAAAAGTGACTTCAAACTTTTACAACGAAAGGACAACCCGAAGCGATGTAAAATTGCCAAAGGTTAAGGCTTAATGTTGACACAAAGAAGACAGAAAGCCGGTTTTAACCGTAGCCTGACACTTTAGGAGACAAAATACCCAAAGCGAAATGGGAACTAATCAAGCGGTTAGTTCCCATTTGTGTTTTTATTTGGTTGTCGTACAGTTATTTTTTTCATCTTCTCATGCCGATAACCCTTCTTTCAGAGCCAATTTGAAAGTTTGTTCTGTTATTTTTGCAGTGCCAAAGCGATTGATTACTATTTTCGCAAGTTGCAATTGAATTTCTTAACTTTTTTGAATGGATAAATTATCTCATAAAATAAGCCTCTTTTTACTGTTGCTTGTTTTCGTTTCTCAAACTGTGGTTGGTCAAACGGGTTTAACAAATACACCATATCAGGACCTCCAAATCGTTAAAAAGCAACTGGTTCCCGACAAGCGTGTTGCTATTCTCGATATCGAACTGAAAGATACCCTTCAGCCTGTGATTATCGTTTCGGGCGAGACCGATTTGCCTGATGCAAAGAAGCAAATCATTCAATTTCTTACAGATAAAAAGATTTCGTTTGTTGATTCAATCCGCGTTTTGCCCGATTCGTTGATTGGTGAAAAAACATGGGGACTGGTTACCTTGTCGGTGGCCAACATGCGCTCACAACCCGACGATGCTTCCGAACTTGTTTCTCAGGCAATGATGGGAACTCCAATAAAACTACTCGACTACAGAAACAAATGGTATCGGGTGCAAACGCCCGAAAACTATATTGGCTGGATGGATGCAAGCAGCATTCAGCGGCTCGCCCCTTCAGAAATGAACAGTTGGAAGCAGTCAGGACGGTATCTTTATAACCAAATTTCGGGTTATGCTTACGATGCGCCAGGCAAAAAGGGTGGGGTAGTGTCCGATCTTGTTCTTGGCGATTTGTTCGAAGTTGAATCGGCAGCAAAAGGGTTTCTGAAAATGAAGTTTCCTGATGGCCGTATCGGATATGTTCGGAAGTCCGAATGCATCTCTTTCGAAGAGTGGTGTAGCTTGAAGCCAAATGCCCAGTCGGTTTTGTCGGTCGCCAGGCAAATGATGGGCTTTCCATATTTGTGGGGCGGAGCATCGGGCAAAGCACTTGATTGTTCGGGATTTGTAAAGCTGGCGTACTACTCGCAGGGCGTAATTCTTGCCCGCGATGCATCGCAACAGGCCCGATATGGCGAAAAGATCGATTTCAGCAATATGAACAACCTTCAACCCGGCGACCTGCTTTTCTTTGGGCGTTCGGCACAGCGAATCAGCCATGTGGGCCTCTATGTTTCGAAAGGAGATTTCATACACTCTTCGGGGCGCGTTCACATTAGTAGTCTCGATCCTGCCGATCCAAAATATGTTCCAACCCGAATTAACGTTGCGGCTAACAGGGTGCTGAATTCTCTTAATGCAGAGGGAATTGTGCAGGTGAAAAACCATCCATGGTACATGTATGAAAACTGACCGTCGAAATTTTCTAAGAACGACCGGATTGCTGACTTTTGTTGGCGCAACGGGCACTGAGATTCTGTTTGCAGCTTCAAATAAGAAAGTTGTAAATACTTCAAAAAAAGGGTTGTCGCTCAGTTTCATTCCTTACAACCTCGAGTTAAAGCATGTTTTCACGCTGGCCAATAGCTCGCGTAAAAGTACGCCCGATGTGCTCACCCGTATCGAGTTTGATGGTGTAGTTGGCTATGGCGAAGCATCAATGCCACCATATTTGGGCGAAAGTGTTGAGACCGCAACACGTTTCTTGTCGTCGCTCAATCTGGGTCAGTTTACCAATCCTTTTCAAATAGAAGACATTCTTCAGTATGTCGATTCTGTAATGCCTGGGAATACTGC
>DAOPZV010000089.1:12576-15320 GCA_035353575.1 Prolixibacteraceae bacterium
TTGTGCGTCGATGTAAATCAGGGATGGACCGACCGCGCTAAAGCTCTCGAAACAATTCATTGGTTGAAGGAAAACGGGGTAGTGTTTGTTGAGCAGCCGATGCCAAAATCGGCAATCGACGATATTGCCTGGCTAACCCAAAACAGTCCGTTGCCAATTATTGGCGACGAGTCGGTACAGCGGTTGCCCGATGTGATAAAGGCTCATGGCGTTTATTCGGGAATCAACATTAAGCTGATGAAGTGTACCGGTATGCGCGAAGCCCATCAAATGGTTACCCTTGCCCGTTCGTTAGGAATGAAAGTGATGCTGGGATGCATGACCGAAACATCGTGTGCAATTTCGGCGGCGGCACAACTTGCCCCCAAAGCCGACTGGGCCGACCTTGATGGTAACTTGCTTATTTCGAACGATCCGTATTCCGGAATGCAAATTATTGACGGCAAAGTAACATTAGCTGACAGACCGGGAATTGGTGCGAAGGTTGTGAAGAAAGTGTTTTGAAAATAAGTTGTTGTTAATATCTTATAGCCAATATTCAAATACAAATGCCATGTTCAAAATAGTTGTCCGTTTGCTGATTTTTGTTCTTGTTATCCCATCTTTTTTACTGACTTCGTGTGGGGGAAAACAGGGAGGAAAAGGTGAAACATTTCTCGAAAAAGTTGAATCGGTTATTGAAGGCGATACTCCCGACGAATACAGCCCGGTAAATGCCATGCTGGTTTTGCCTGCTAATCCGGCTCCCGGACAAGGTTTTCGTGTTCTGGCTACCGGAGGGAAAAGCATTAGAAAAGGAAAAATTGTGGTTAGCGGGTCTTCGGGCGAACTAAAGTCTGTTGAAAGTAAAACCGGCAATGAATTGCCTTGCTGGCGAATCGACGATTTTCAGGGAAGTGAGGCCGGAAACTATAAAGCTACGTTGGTTGTTGGCGGAAAAGAACTTTGTAACCTTGAGTTCTCTGTTGCGCAAAAGGAACAGTCTTCGCGAAATGGCAAAGTATGGAAAACTACCCGCAGCTGGGACAGTGCAACCGAAACCCTTTATTCGGCTTGGATAAATGCCTTGTTTCAAGGTGGCGATGAGCAAACTTCGTGGCCTTCGTTGCATGAGGTTACCCAAAATAAAGAACATAATTTCCTGTACAACTACCTCTCGTTGGATGAAGACAACCCAACAGGGAAAACAAAGGTGTTGATGGAGCCCGACTGTGCCGATAACCCTTTTTTCATGAGGGCATATTTTGCATGGAAACTAGGACTTCCGTTTGGATTTCATATTTGCGACAGAGGGTATGTTGGGAAAAGCCCGCAAACAGGGCAGTGGATTACAAACGAAACTGTTTCTTCAAAATCGAACCCTGTACTGGCATTCAACTCGTTTATCCGCAATGTTATGAATGGAGTACATTCGGGCACGGGCCGCACGGCTCTCAGCAACGAAAATTCCGATTATTACCCTGTTGCACTCGATCGGTCAGCGTTGAGGCCGGGTACTGTTTTTGCCGATCCGTATGGGCATACATTTGTACTGGTGCGCTGGATCCCGCAAACCGGCAGCAACCCCGGAGTGTTGCTAGCTGCCGACGCTCAACCCGATAAAACGGTTGCCATTAAGCGTTTTTGGAAAGGTAATTTCCTTTTTAATACGTCGGAGGTGGTGGGCGAGCCTGGTTTCAAGGCGTTCAGGCCAATTGTTGTCGAAGGCGGTAAGTTTACAACAATGAAAAATGAAGAGTTAACGGCTTCGGCTGGATTTGCACCATTTTCGATTCAGCAAAAAAATATGGAGAGCGAAGTTTTTTACCGTACAATGGATCGGGTTATCAACCCAAAACCGCTCGATCCGGAAGATGCACTGCTCGATCTGATAAAAGCTCTTCACGAGCAACTCCAGGTTCGTGTTAAGTCGGTAGCTAACGGCGAGGCGTTTATGCAGTCGCACCCTGGTGTGGTTATACCTATGCCATCGAGTGCCAACGGTGTTTTTCTTGCCGGTGGTGACTGGGAGAATTACTCGACTCCAAACCGCGATTTGCGACTCTTGATTGCGATGGATGCCGTGTTGCAATTTCCCGACCGCGTTGCCCGCTATCCCGAAGATTTTAAACTTTCGAAAAGCAGTTCGCCCGACGAGATGAAGAAAAAGCTTCAGGAACTGCTCAACAGAACCGTTTCGGAACTCTCGTTTACATACACCCGTTCAAATGGTTCGGAACAACGGCTAACGGTTAAAGAAGCTCTCGATAGGAGGGATGCTTTTGAGATGACTTACAACCCTAACGATGGGGTAGAAATACGGTGGGGCGCACCCGAGGGCAGTGAGGAAAGGGCTTCGTGTAAACGCCATGCACCTGCTAACCAGCAGGCAACTATGCAAAAGGTGCGTAAATGGTTCAACAAAAGGTTGCACCCGCCAACATAGTGTTCAGAATATTGCTGTTCGTCACATCAAACCAATCGTTCGTCACATCAAACCGTACGTTCGTAAAAAGCAAACTAAAATATTGGTATTCTTAGTTTTCGATCATTATTTTTGATCCAACAATAACACTTAAAAAATAGAAATCATGATATCAATAGTAATCGCATTCGGAATTTTTCTTTTAGCTGTAGCTGCTGGTTTTATTGCTGAATCAAGGACTCACAACGCTCGATAATCATCTGGACTTTGACATTGTGCAAGCATAGCAATTTGCTATACTTACTGCGATTACGTTGCCTCTTAATGAGGCTTTTTTTTT
>DAOPZV010000090.1:0-12732 GCA_035353575.1 Prolixibacteraceae bacterium
TTATATTTTCTGCAATCAACACCCGAATTGAAAAAAATTCTAACTTTGCCGTCCCAAGTATAATTCGGTTCTAAGACAATGATTAGCAGAAGAATAATAAGAAGCAAGGTATTGCAGATTTTGTACGCGTTCTTTACATCACCTGAAACTTCGATCAATGCAACTGAAAAAGAGCTATTCTTTAGTTTGCAGAAAACTTACGATCTATACCACTACCTCATGGCGCTGGTTGTAGAAATCGAGAAGTTTGCAGAAGAACGCATTGATATTGGTAAGAAAAAATTACGGCCAACCAGTGCCGATCTAAATCCGAATACACGTTTTGTTGACAACCGGCTTATCCGGCAGTTAAAATCAAATATTTCGCTTGAAAAACACCTGCAGGCTTCCAAACTCAGTTGGGCTAACGAAGGCGATTTAGTCAGAAAACTGTATTTTCTGGTGGCAGAACAAGATTTTTTCAAAGCTTATATGGAAGCTCCTGAAAGTTCGTATGCTGCCGATCGCGATGTTGTTGAAGACATTCTGAAATATGTGATCCTGAACAACGAAGACATTGAGTATTTACTGGAAGAACAGAGTATTTACTGGAATGACGACATCGATTTTGTTGTCAGCATGGTTCTGAAAACCTTCAAGAAATTTAAGGAATACAGCGACGAACGACAAGCTCTATTGCCAATGTACAAAGACGAAGAAGACCTTCAATTTGCAAAAGATCTTTACCGGCGAGTAGTGCTCAATCACAAAGAAAACGAAGCACTTATCAAGCAACACACGACCAACTGGGACATTGAACGCATCGCCTTTATCGACAACCTTATTCTGGAACTGGCATTGACCGAATTTCTGAATTTCCCTTCGATCCCGACAAAAGTTACGCTGAACGAATACATCGAACTCTCGAAATATTACAGCACCGAAAAAAGTCGGAATTTTATCAACGGAATTTTGGACAAAGCATTGAAAGACCTGAAGAAAACAGATAAGATCCACAAGGCCGGACGCGGTTTAATTGGCGAAGAAGAAGAATGATCTCAAGGACAAAGGAAAAAGGGAAAAGGGAAAAAGGGAAAGCAGGATACCTGGAACTTGGTGTTTGGAGCCTGCTGATAGTTTTATTCGCTTTACTTTTTTCATGCGGTTCTCAAAACTCAAAGCCGGGAACAACAGAAAAATCAGACGAATCGGGCATTGCCAAATTTGTCTTTTCAGAAGAAATCCATAATTTTGGTTCGCTCAATGCCGGGGAAATCGTTTCATTCACATTTGTTTTCAGAAATGACGGAAGAAAAACCCTGAACATTACCGGAGTTGATTCGGGCTGTGGCTGCACCCAGGTAAAAATTGAAACACCAACAGTTGCGCCCGGTCAGGAAGGACGATTAGAAGTGATTTATAACTCGGCAGGAGAGGTAGGACGACAGCTAAAAACAATCACCTTGTTTTCGAATGCTGAGAAGCCTGAAAAACAGATCTTTATAAAAGCGAACGTAACAAACGATCTGATAGAAATAAACAGTTAAAAATTATACACATGATGAATTATTTGTTAATGGCTCAACCAGCCCAGGGTGGTGCACAACCAAATCCATTCCTTTCGTTTTTACCATTTATCCTGATTATCGTAGTTTTTTACTTCTTTATGATCAGGCCACAAATGAAACGCCAGAAAGAAGTTGCTGCTTTCCGCAACAGTCTTCAGAAAGGCGACAAAGTGGTTACTACCGGAGGTATTTACGGAAAAATTGTAGAACTTAGAGACAACTACATTTTGTTACAAATTGACGACAACGTGAAAATTCGCGTTGACAAAAATGCTATCGTAAAAGACAGCTCTGACGTTCAGGCTGATAAGTAGTAATGTAAAAATATTGTTAGAGAAATGAGCCGGCTATTTGTCGGCTCATTTTTTTATATTTGAAGCCGTGAAAACGAACGGAATATATCGGTTTGTAAAGTTCCTGAAAAAAATCTATTTCAAGAACGACAAACGTGTGGCTGCATACCTGATTTGTGTAGCCATTGCTACCGGATTCTGGTTTCTCAATGCTTTAAGTAAAACCTACACCGTTCAAATCAAAGTACCGGTTCAGTACTATAATTTTCCGAATAATAAAACATTCGCCGGACACCTGCCCGAGCAGTTCGAACTTACTGTTCGTGCGCACGGATTCACCATTCTGCGGCAAAAATTAGGTTCGTGGTTTGGACCACTCGAATTCAACGTAAACGAGATGACCAACGAGCGCATGACCGGAAATCAACGTACACGTTTTGCTTTTCCAACCCGGCAGTTTTTACCTGCATTGTCATACCAAATGTCGAGCGATTTAGACATTATCAATATGAATCCTGATACCCTTTTCTTTGGCTTTGGCCAAATGGAACAAAAACAGGTAAGAGTAAAACCAATTGTGGAACTTAATCTGAAAAAGCAATACCAGCTTTCAGGCGAAATAAAAAGCGCACCAAGCGAAGTGCTCGTAAGCGGGCCTCAGGGAATGATTGATACGCTCCAATTTGTTTATACAAAAAAACAGCTGTTCGAAAAAGCAGATAAATCGATTCGGGCAAATGCACAGCTTGAACCACTAAAAGAAATATATTTTAACAGGCAGGAGGTTGAAATAACTGTGCCAGTTGAAGAATATACCGAGGCACAACTGATAGTCCCGGTTATAATGAAAGATGCGCCTTCGGAGGTAAAAGTAAAACTTTTTCCAAGCCGTGTGAAGGTTTCTTTTTTGGTTGGACTGAGCCAGTTCTCTGAAATCCGGCCTGAAAATTTTAAACTTGCAGTATCATACGCCGACATAGAAAAAGGAATACAACGTTTGCCAATAAAAGCATTGTCGGTTCCTCCGTTTTTATACGACGTAAAAATTAGTCCGGAAGAAATTGAATACCTGATCGAAAAATGAAATTATGCTGAAAGTTGGAGTCACCGGAGGAATAGGAAGCGGTAAAAGCACCGTGTGTAAGGTTTTTTCCACCTTGGAGATTCCCGTCTTCGAAGCCGACAAAGCAGCAAAGGTACTTATGAACAGCGATCCCGGCATTTTCGATCAACTCACCCGCCTGTTCGGAACCGACGTTTACCTACCTGATCATACAATCAACCGAAAATATTTGGCAGGAATCGTCTTCAACGATAAATCTTTGCTGACGAAGTTAAACGAAATCGTTCACCCCGTTGTTAGAAGTGCGTTTTTCAGTTGGTGCGACAAACAGCATTCACCTTATATCATTCACGAAGCAGCTATTCTGTTTGAAAGCGGCTTCTACAAATTCATGGATAAAACCATTGCTGTTGTAACCGATGAAAAAGAACGGATTAACCGGGTAATGAAACGCGACGGTGTAACAATTGAAATGGTTCAGGAAAGAATTAGAAATCAGTGGAATGACAAACAACGCATGGAACTGGCTGATTTTGTAATAGGTAATAACGACGATGAGCTGATCATTCCACAAATAATAGAAATTGACAAACAACTAAGAAAAAATGGCTAAAGTAGGAAAATGGATTGCAGGCGGCCTGGGTTGGGCCGTAATGGGACCGATTGGTGGAATAATTGGTTTTGTGGTTGGATCATTATTCGATCACACCCAGGTGGTTTATGGAAGTCAGGAAAACCAATCGAATTTGCAAACCACACAGGGCGGTTACATCATGAGTCTTCTGGTTCTGGTAGCCGCAGTTATGAAAGCCGACGGCAAAATTCTGAAATCGGAACTTGAATACACCAAACAGTTTTTTGTAAATGCGTTTGGAGTTTCGGCAGCCCAGGAAGCAATACGGATACTTCGCGATTTGCTGAAACAAAATATCCCGGTTACCGATGTTTGCAACCAGATCCGCCACAACATGGATCAGCCGTCGCGCCTGCAACTTCTGCATTTTCTGTTTGGAATTGCTGCAGCTGACGGAATTGTTCACCCCGACGAGCACAAACTGATTAGACATATTGCCGAACAAATGGGCATCAACCAGAAAGACTACGAATCGATTGAATCGATGTTTGTGGCCAATACCGATGCTGCATATAAAATTTTGGAAGTTGATCCGTCGGCAACCGACGATGAATTGAAAAAAGCTTACCGGAAAATGGCTGTCAAATACCACCCGGATAAAGTGACTTACCTGGGCGAAGAGGTTCAGAAAGCTGCTCACGATAAATTCCAGAAAGTAAACGAGGCCTGGGAAATTATCAAGAAGCAAAGGGGAATCGTTTAACACAACCGAAAAAAACACACAGCCTGCAACACTTATTTTGCAGGCTTTTTATTTGTAGAGCCGTTATCTCTCGTTTGAAATTTTTAACAATATTCTATTCCAGGAACACGCCAAACAAGTGAAAGTTATTCAGATTAATAGCTTAATTTACTGCTTCAATTTCTGACACATTCATCGATATGAATTGTTCAAACCTCTTGAAAAAAAATGGCATTTTATTGGTAATGCTGTTTTGTGCAACGCTGTCGCTTTTTGCGCAACAGCCGGCTAGGTACGCAGGTATTGAAGTATATTATTTTCACGGCAAGCATCGATGCGCAACATGTAACGCTGTTGAGAAGGTGACCCGGGAAGCGCTGAAGCAATATTACGGCGATCAGATTACACTCAAAGCAATAAACCGCGAAGAGGCTCAAAACATCGCGCTGGTAAAACAGTATCGGGTTGCAGGGCAGGCTCTCCTGATTGTGAAAGGAGATCAAAAGTTCGACCTTACCAACCTCGCATTTATGAATGCTGAACGAAGTCCATATCGTCTGAAAAGCAAGATTAAAGAAACGATTGACAAAATAATGTGAAAATTTACAAATTTGAGAATTCATAGGTTATTGGGTAAACGAATAATGAAAGAACAATTGCTGTTTAACTGGCAAATCAGGCAGGTCGGTTAGATATAAAAATTACAAATTCGAATGTTGCCTCAAATCGCAGCGTTATAAAACCGGATCTGCTAATCTTCAAATTTCCTCATTTTCAAATCTGACTATATGGACTTTCTCCAAACATTGCTGGAAAACACTCAGATTCCGCTTTATTCAGCCTTTCTACTGGGCTTGATGATGGCCATCAGTCCGTGTCCGCTGGCGATGAATATTACCGCTATCGGGTACATTGCCAAAGATCTCGAAAATCGTCGCCGCGTTTTCTACAACGGGTTAATTTATACACTTGGGCACGCCATTAGCTACACCACAATCGGATTGTTATTTTATTTTGGAGCCAGTCAGTTTCAACTGTCCGGATTTTTTCAGAGCTGGGGCGAAAAACTGATGGGACCGCTTCTGATTTTCGTTGGCCTGATCATGCTCAATGTTATCAATTTCAGCCTGCCAGGAGCGGGAAGACTAAGAGAAAAGATGACGCAAAGAGATAATCGCGGTTTTAGGGGCGTTTTGTTGCTAGGCATCGTGTTTGCTCTGGCTTTCTGCCCATACAGCGGCGTGCTGTACTTCGGAATGCTTATTCCGATGACGATTAGTAACGCATCGGGCCTTTATCTTCCGATCATTTTTGCTTTAGCAACCTGCCTGCCTGTAATCTTTTTCTCGTGGCTCATTGCTTTTTCGTTGGGTTCGCTGGGCAAATTCTATAATAAACTTAAGCTCTTCGAACTCTGGATTAGGCGTATTGTCGCCATTACTTTCCTTACTGTAGGAGTTTACTACCTAAAAATTTTCTTCCTATAGTTTGAAATTTAATATTCGGCTGCCCTGATTTTATTCCTGATAATTTTTATTTATCGTGCTGTATTCGTTATATTTAGAAAGCCAAAAAACGAATTATCATGAAAACGAAATCATTGGGTTTTATAGGTGGAGGTAGGATTACCGGGATTATCCTTCAGGCTCTCGCTCACAAAAAAGCAATTTTTGAGTCGATAACAGTATTCGATTCTAATGCAGAAACGCTTCAGGAACTGAAACTCAGGTTCCCTTATATCCAGGCGGCTTTTACAGTAAATGAACCCGCACAAAAAGACATCGTGTTTCTGGCGATTCATCCGCCGGTTATTATGGAAACGCTCGATAAAATTAAAACAGACATTTCGGATCAGACGATTTTCATTTCGCTGGCACCAAAAATTACGGTTGCAAAAATAGCATCCATACTACCTATACATCAAATTGTTAGACTAATACCAAATGCGACTTCCATCATCAACCACGGGTATAATCCGGTATTTTTTGCCGAAGGTATGACCGAAGTTCAGAAATGGTATATTCTGGAAATGCTAAACCTGTTGGGGCACACATTCGAAACTGCAGAAGAGAAACTGGAAGCTTATGCGTTGATTTCGGCCATGTTGCCAACCTATTTCTGGTTCCAGTGGCATGAACTCGAAAAAATTGGAACCGAATTTGGATTAAGCAATGCCGAATGCCGCGAGAGCATTTACGAAACGCTGAATGCCGCACTAAACACAATGTATCGCTCAGGAATGCGCCCAAATGAAGTGATGGATTTGATCCCTGTAAAACCGATTGGAGATAATGAAGAACAGTTCAAAGAGGCTTATCGCGAAAAGTTAAATGAATTGTACCAAAAGATAAAACCGTAAATTTAGATTTGTTGTTAATGTAAATTTGACAACCGTATGACATCAACAGGGAAATCGTTATCGTTGCAGGCAATTTCAGGAAATCTGGATTACGACAAGGCCCGTCACCTGCTGAGTCGCTGTTTGTTTGGTGCCCGAAAATCTGAGATTGACTCTCTTATCGGAAAAAGTATTTCATCGGCAGTTTCAATGCTTTTGCAAAATGTTGATACTCCGCCGCCTCCTGTAACCTACGATGCCAACGATTTGGATGTACCTGTTGGCGAAACGTGGATAAATGCCGCTTACAACAGTACCTACAACACTTATCGGCTACGAAGTTTGCGCTCGTGGTGGATTAGCCTGATGATGCAGCAAGGCATTTCGCTAACCGAAAAAATGACTCTGTTTTGGCACAATCACTTTGTAACAGAAACAGAGACCGTTACCTATGCTTCAATGTTGTATCAGTACAACCAGCTGTTGCGAAAATATGCCCTGGGAAATTTCAGGCAATTGACGTATGAAATGACCATCAACCCTGCGATGCTGATTTACCTCAACGGAGAATCGAACAAGGCAACGGCTCCCAATGAAAATTACGGCAGAGAATTACTCGAATTGTTTACCATTGGGAAAGGACCATTAATTGCGGATGGAAATTACACGAACTACACCGAAACTGATATCAAAGAAGCGGCCAAGGTTTTAACCGGATGGCGAGTAAATAGAACCACATACACCTCCTATTTCGATTCAACCCGTCACGACAAAACAACAAAAGTATTTACTGAGGCTTTTGACAAAGCAAACATTGCCAATAAAGATGCTGATGAATACAAGTTGCTGGTTGACATGATTTTCAGTAAAAAAGAAACAGCCAGGTTTATCACGCGAGAAATCTACCGTTGGCTCATGTACTACCAGATTGACCAGAACATTGAGCAACAAATAATTGAACCACTTGCAACTACTCTTTTCGATAACAATTACGAGCTAAAACCGATGCTCGAACAATTGCTGAGCAGCGAACACTTTTTTAGTTCCGATTATTTTGGCTCGCAAATTAAGAATCCGATGGATTTTACCATTGGTGTATTTCGAAAATGTGAAATAGCACTTTCATCAGTTGTTCAAACCAACTACGAAATGTGGAATGAAGTTTTTTACTCGTGCCGCAATATGGAAATGGCCATTGGCGACCCACCTGATGTAGCTGGATGGCCCGAATATTACAAGGAGCCCGCTTATTATCAACTGTGGATAAATTCAGCAACAGTACCAGTCAGAACAACTTACACAGACACGTACGTCGGCTCGGGATTGACCAAAGGCAATTTTAAATATGTTATTGATCCGTTCATTTTAACCGCAAAAGTTAGCAATCCGGGAGATGTTACCACGCTAATCAATAGCTTTGCCCAGATTTTGTTGCCTGTCCCGATCAGCGCGGCCCAATTTCAGCAACTTCGCGATGCCTTTATCCCGGGATTTACCGATGGCACGTGGGCTTCGGAATGGAATAAATACGCTACAAATCCGAACGACGCGACTCAGAAAACAACCATCAGTAATAAGCTAAAGGCCTTGCTAAAAGCTATTTTCAGAATGCCTGAATTTTACCTGAATTAAATGTAAGCCTATGGAACGCAGAAAATTTCTGAAATATGCAGCAGCAACAGCGGTAACACCATTTTTCTTTCAGGGGCAATGGATTAGTGCATGGGCAAATAAATCGGTCACAGATTTACTTTTGACTTACAATTCGTCGCGAAAGCTGGTGATTGTCCAATTGGATGGTGGAAACGACGGGCTAAATATGCTGATTCCGATTTCGCAATACGACAATCTGGCCAACGCAAGAAAAAACATCCTGGTTGATCAATCCAAAATCCTGAAATTGAACGATGAAACAGGATTGCATCCATCAATGCCCGAGTTGACCAATTTGTATAGCGAAGGCAAAGTTTTATTCGTGCAGGGAGTTGGCTACCCCGATCCCAACCTGTCACATTTTCGGTCAAAAGATATTCTGATGTCGGCATCTGACGCTAAAACTGTCATTAGTTCTGGATGGGCCGGTCGTATGTTCTCGAAACAATATCCGAATTTTCCGAATGGCTACCCAAATGCCAGCCAGCCTCATCCCATAGCGTTAACGATTGGCTCGACGAGTTCGCCCATTTGCCAGGGCGACTTAGCCAATTACAGCACTGTTTTGCGAAGCCTTTCGGCTACGTACAGCTCTAATACTCCTACGATAACTTATCCCGAAACACCTTTCGGTAATGAGCTTAAATTTGTAACCAACGTGATGGAGCAAACCGAAAGTTATCTAGGGGTCATCAAATCAGCTGCGGCGAGTGCAAAAAATCTTTCGGCGCTATACCCGGCAAGTGGAACCAATTCGCTGGCCGATCAGCTGAAACTTGTTGCCAACCTCATTGCAGGAGGCTTGCAAACCCAGATTTATGTGGTCAGTTTGGGCGGCTGGGATCTTCATTCCGGACAGGTAACCAGCGAAACAGACAAATTAACCGGCGGACACCCAACATTGTTAAGCAAACTATCGAAAGCGATTGCAGCATTTCAGGACGATCTGAAATTAATGGGCAGGGCCGATGAAGTAATTGGTTTTGTTTTTACTGAATTTGGACGCCGGATAAAATCGAACGACAGCCTTGGAACAGACCATGGAACCAGCTGGCCAGCGATAGTTTTCGGAACAAAAGTAAATGCAGGTATTATCGGGAAAAATCCAACAATCCCGGCCATTGTCACAAAATCCGATAATCTGGCAATGCAATATGATTTCCGAAGCATTTACACCGGAATTTACAAGCAATGGTTTGGGCTTGAAACGACTGACGTAAATCAATTGCTTGGAGCTTCTTTTCCTGAAATGCAGGTAATTTCCAAAGCAACTGTTACTCCAAACGAGCCATCAGTCGCCAAAATTAAATTGTACCCTAACCCAGTTTCTGATCAAGCCACACTCACCTTCGACTCGAAAGGCGAAATGGCTCAGATTTTGGTCTATTCAAACTCAGGACAATTAGTTTCCAATTTGCAAAACGCAACCTATCCAACTGGCCAGCAAACACTTCAGGTACAATTCGGACACCTTCGTTCAGGAATATATCATTTGGTACTGAAACAGAAGACAGAGCAAAACACCGTAAAATTTGTAAAGCAGTGAAAGCTTATTTAATCGCGTAAGCCATCAAAGCACTTCCGTGCCTGACATACAAAACGCCATTGCTGACAACCGGATGCGAAAAATGCTCCTTCTCCCCTTTTGTAATCTTAAACTTGCCGGCCGTCTCAAGCTTTGATCCAATTCCTTTTACCAGATACACATAACCATTGTCGGCATAAAAAAACAGCAGATTGTCGGCCGAAATTACATTGCCTTTCATCCCGCTCAACGACTCCGTTATTTGCCCGGTTTCGGTATCAAGCACTTTCAATTTATTGTCTTTCGACGAAGTGTAGATTTTGTTCCCGATTTTAACAAAACCGCCCAAAGCATTCAGCACTTTACCGTTTCGCCATAATTCGTTAACGCTTTTTCCATCGGGTGAGAGTTCAAGCTTATAAGCGCCGTTCCCTTTGTCGTCGCCCGAAACACAATAAATCGCTCCATCGGCATAAATTGGTGTATTGCAATGCTCGCCCTCAAGTTTTACCGAATCTTCCTTGTGCGACCATAATAATTCACCATTTTCAGCATTTATTCCAAGTAAATATTCGTGCGACGAAGTGACCAGTATATTTAATGCAGGGTACTTTGACAATTTATCTTCCATCGCGCCAGTTGCTATATTCCTTACTTTCCGAACATGGCTTCGTTCGGGTAATTGAATCATCATCGGCGAGCAAAACGAAACTCCGTCTCCCCTGCCCTTCGATTTCCACAGCACTTTACCTGTTAAGCGATCCAGTGCAGCCAGATTAGCCTCGTCGCCTCCGGGATAGCAATAAACTTTTGAATTGTCAACCAGCAACGACTCCGAATATCCAAAATAGTTCATCTTTCCGCCCAAACCGGCCACCATATCCATTGCCCATTTTTCCTGACCTGTTTCGGCGTCTAAACAGGCAATTCGTCCCATTCCTGAACAGATATAAACCAACCCGTTGTATATGGTTGGTGCAGAGCGGGCCCCGGGAAAATTTGCAGAATAGCCTTCTCCAAAAAATTCAGGGCCATTAGCATATTTCCACAGCAATTTTCCGTTCAGATCGAACACAAAAAGGTGTGCTATTTTTCCGCTTTCGCCATTTATATAAATCTTTCCTTCGGAAATAACCGGAGAGCTAAATCCAGCGCCTACCTGATCTGTTGACCACAGTAATTTTGGCCCGGATTCAGACCACGATTTCAATAAGTTCGCCTCGTTGTAAATGCCGTCACGATTTTCACCACGCCATTGGGCAATGTTCTGTGACTCGACGCGACCAACAATAGCCAACGCCAGTAAAAAAGCAAAGAAAAACAGGTTCGATTTCATCAGTATAAATTTTTGGTTGTCGTCTTAAAATCTGCGTATTGGCAATTCCTCTTTACCACATATCCCAAAGAAAATGGAACGGACTTTTATTCCCTCGCGGATTTCTCTTTGGTCGATTCATTTTCGTCTTATGCGGACTTAGCATATACAACTGTTTGAGGGTTTATTTCAACTATCTATTATTCAAAAATAGAAATACTTATTTAAAAATAATTGCTGTTAACTAACATTAAGAAAACAAGTTGCTGTGTCAGAATTTAATGACTTATATTTACGTCGTTTTATTTTTCGAATGAAATGCCTTACATTTTAATTTTATTAATATGTTTGAAGCATGATTTTGAAGAAGCTATCCGCCTAAACCCGACTCCGCAAAACCAAACAAATTGGATATTGTTTATTATCTTAAAATAACGAAAAAAAAAGACAAAATGAGAAAACTTATTGTATTCATGTCAATGATGTTCATTGCCGTGTTGGGAGTTAAAGCGCAGGACAAGCCTGCAGCACCTCAGGATTCAATCGTTTTTGCCAGTACTGTACACGATTACGGAACAATCGTTCAGGCTGCCGATGGTTCATGCCAGTTCACATTCAAAAACAAGGGGAAAGCTCCTATCGTTTTGAATGATGTTAAAGCTTCATGCGGATGTACTGTTCCTGAATGGACCAGAACCCCAGTTGCTCCGGGCGAAACAGGAACAATTAAAGTAACCTACAACACCAACAATGTTGGAGCATTTACGAAATCAATCACTGTACAGTCAAATGCTATTAACAATCCTGTTATCCTGATTATCAGAGGTACGGTTACAGCAAAACAATAAACTTATTTTCAATCAATTATAAAGCGGATCGGGCGAGCGCCTAATCCGCTTTTTTTATCTATGAAAAATGAAAATACTGATTTTATGTACCGGGAATAGTTGCCGTAGCCAGATGGCTCATGGCTTTTTACAGTCGTTCAATCCGAACATCACCATTTGCTCGGCCGGAACACAGGCCTCCGGAAAATTGAGTACCAGAGCTGTGGCGGCAATGAAAGAAGCTGGTATAGACATCAGCCACCACACCTCCGATTCGGTCGATAAATACCTGAATCAGGAATGGGACTATGTTATTACCGTGTGCGGTGGGGCAAACGAGAGCTGTCCGGCATTTATCGGCAAAGTGAAACACCGCCTGCACATTGGCTTCGACGATCCGAGTCATGCCGTTGGAACTGACGAATTCATTTGGAGCGAGTTTATCCGTGTCCGCGACGAAATCAGGGAAGCTTTCAGGAAATTTTATACCGAAGAAATCCTACCACAACTTTAGACTCCGGGTCACATTCTCAAACGAACCTTTTTTGCTTCTGACTTCCCATTCCAAAGAATTAATATTTTGGCAATTTTCATTCTATTTAGCAATTGATAATAATTACTTTTACCCTTCATAATGGATACACTTCGAACAGTTACAGTTACCCGGTATATGCAACCCCTGAGAGAAGGTGGGTCGTTACCCGCATTGGCCGAAGCCGATGATGATTTCAAGTATGTGATCAAGTTCAAAGGCGGAGGGCACGGGGTAAAAACGCTCATTGCTGAATTAATCGGCGGCGAGATTGCCAGAGCGCTGGGTTTAAAAGTGCCTGAGCTTGTTTTTGCGGAGTTGGA
>DAOPZV010000090.1:12832-15313 GCA_035353575.1 Prolixibacteraceae bacterium
CCATTTCTGTATATAAAAGATCATGTTTTACTTCCTCAGGCTACACAAATGGAAGAGGCAGACCGGATTTGCAGGGAGCTGATTACTGAAGAAAAAATCAGGGAAATCGTTCAATTGATTCCCGACGAATGGCTTCAATGGGAATTACAGGACGAAACACCGGAGCAATTAAGAAACGTATATTACACATTCTTAATTAACCGTTTAAATTATTCAAACCAGTTTATTCAAACCGTTAAGGATGCAGCCAAAACATCAATATGAATATGCCATTGTTCGGGTTGTTCCGGTAGTCGAACGTGAAGAGTTCGTCAATGTGGGAGTGATCTTATTCTGCAAAAAGGAAAAATTCATACGGATGAAGTACCACCTTTCGCAGGAAAAGATACTTATGCTGAAACCTGACGCTGATTTGGAAGAGATCCGCAAAAATCTGGAAGCCTTCCGCATTATTGCTTATGGAGAAAAAGGAGGCGGACCGATTGCATTGCTGGATCAGGTCGAACGCTTTCGATGGCTCAGCGCGGTTCGCAGCGCATCGATACAAACCTCACGGCCTCACACCGGCCTTAGCGACGACCTCGAAAAAACATTCAATACCCTGTTTGATGAAATGGTTGGGTAACCATATTTATTAAAAGTATGGTTTTCTCGTTTAAAACAGCACTTTATTAAATCGGAATAAAATATGAAAAAACATCTCCTGACATTGATTTTACTGGCATTTATTAGTTTAACGGCCAAATCGCAATACAGCGGATTGATTATAAAGGAATTATTGAAAACTGACACCACTTCCATTGGTCAGAAAATTACATATCCTGATTTTGCCGATCCGGCAGTGACCATGCTGAAAATCACCATTCCTCCGGGAAAATCGACCGGGTGGCACAAGCATAACATTCCGGTTTTTGCCTACGTGGTAAAAGGTACGCTGACTGTGGAACTTGAAGATCACCGCGAGATGAAATTCAATGAAGAATCGACCTTTGCTGAAATGCGGGATACTTATCACAACGGTAAAAACATGGAAAATAGCGATCTGATTTTGATAGCCATTTATATGGGAGGAAAGGGACAAAAGCTTTCCATTCCCAAAGAGGAATAAGCACTTTTCGGCTCCAAACTATACTTAAACCAAATACTGAATCAATTCAATACCCCAGCGCATCCATCAGTTTCTCATTCAGTCTCCGGTTTTTACCTTTATATGGATGACAGTGAATGTGAATGGCCGGATTAAAATTAAGCTCAATAATGGCATAATTGTCGTCGGTGGCTTCGGCTGAAACATCCGGAATAATCATATCCAAACCAGTAATTTTTACATCGAGCGCTTTGGCTGCCCGTACAGCAATTTGCTTGTACGAATCGGGAATGTCGTCAGTAAAATCAATGCTGTCGCCGCCCGTGCTGATGTTCGAATTTTCGCGCAGAAAAACTACTTCTCCTTTCGCCGGAACAGTATCAAAATCTTTCCCTTGTTGCTTAAGGAACATTGCTTCAGCTTCTTCCAGCCTGATTTTTTCGAGCGGAGTTCGGTAGCCTTTTCCACGCAACGGGTCTTGGTTTTTGAGTTCGACAAGCTCACTCACCGTTCTAGAACCGTCACCGGTGACATTTGCCGGAACGCGGTGCAAAATACCCACCACCTCATCGCCGATCACAAAAATGCGGAACTCCTTTCCGGCAATAAATTCCTCGATCAAAATGGTTGAATCGTGCTCAAAGGCAATATCAACAGCTCTTCTATAAGTTTCTTCATCCGAATTTTCTTTCAGAATGGTGATGCCCAATCCGAAATTGGTTTGATTCGGTTTTACCACGATAGCCTTGCCCTGATGAAAAATGAAATCGGTCTTAGCTTCATCTGCGCCGGTATATTCCAATCCCCTTGGCACCCGAATGCCGTGTTCTTCCAGAATTTTCTTGGTCACCAGCTTGTTTTCCATGGCCAAAATGCTGGCATAGTTGTCGAGCGAGGTTTTGGTGGCCTGTTTTACAAACTGAATGTTGTCGCCTTTTTTCAGCCTGACAAAATTCTCTTTCCGATCAAGAATTTCGAACGAAACGCCGCGCTTTACAGCTTCGCGCAATAAGAGCTGAGTGGACAGTTCTATATCTTCCAGACCATGAAACTGGTAACTCTTGTCGCGACTATCGTTCAGGTATTCACTTGCTTTTTGAATGTGGTACTGCACATAGCCGTCCTTCACCACCCCGCTCAAAACCTCATATACCTTGCGGTTTTCAGGCTCTCGGGACAATACTAAAGCCTGATTCAAAGCCTGGTTGTATTGCGAATGAACAATGCCCCGCTGCTCGAATAACCGAATGATTTCCTGAATCAGCGATTGTGCTTTGTGCCAGACATTCTGCTGTTCTTCATCAATCAGGAAAGGCGTGCTGTTTAATCCGTAAAGCGCCACTCCGGTATGGTAACGGTTGGCTTGCTGCTGTGCTTTCGGGCCAAAATCATCG
>DAOPZV010000091.1:0-7011 GCA_035353575.1 Prolixibacteraceae bacterium
GTATTCCAGTCCTGGCAAACCCAATTTCCTTTGCCATTGCTAATCCAGTTCGATCCATACACATAACCGTCTAATTCAATCAGTCCATGATGATGATTATCCAAAACCATATTACTCCACTTCTCTTTTACCGACTTTCCATCTTCGCTCATGGTAAGCATTACATTACGATAATCGTAACCCATCGAAATAAAAATGTCAGCTCCTTTCACAACAGGCGTATTGGCCCAAATCAATCCGGGTTGATCCCATTTGGCGCCATCCCAATATTTGAATGTCCACACGACTTTCCCTGAAACGGGTTCAAGAGCTATTAAATCAGTTCCGGTAGCTGCCAAAATATAGCGGAATTGTTTGTACTCGTATATTATCGGTGAAATATAGCAGCGTGGACCGCCAACAGATTCACTTTTCCAAATGAGCTTTCCGGTCATTTTATCGAGTGCTACAATCGAAGTCTGCTTTCCGCCGGGAGAGCAAATCACTTTATCGTCAACAATCAATGGCGATTCGGAACATCCCCAAATATGCCATTCCGATTTATAGTCTTTGTCAACGTCAACTTTCCAGCGAATTGTACCATCCTCCACATTCAAACATGCCAATTGGCCAGTTCCTGAAATAACATAAACACGATCTCCTTCGATGGTTGCCGAACCACGGGTTTCGGGAAACGATTGTTTCCATGAGCGACCATAAGGAACTTTCCATTTGATTTTACCGTCCATCGTAACGCATGACAGATAATCAAGCGTATCGATCATTCCGGTAACGAACATGTATTTATCAGTAGCAATTACCGACGAATACCCTTTGCCAATGCCTTCAACTTTCAGAACAAGCTGAGGACCGCCATCAGGCCATTTTTTTAATAGTCCGGTGTCGGTAAATTTGCCGTCACCCTTAGGTCCGCGCCAATGTGTCGGTTGCGCTACGCTAATAACAACAAGTAAAATAAATACAAAAGTCAATTTAAATTGTCTCATATGGTTTTTATATAGTTTGTGATTTTTATATGACGCGAACCTTATGGTTACTCCGAAACCTTGTAGGCAATCAAAGCATTTCCGTGACGGACATACAATATTCCTTTGAAAATAACAGGATGTGCCCAATGCTGCTCTGCGCCCAAAGTTACTTTGGTTTTACTGATAATTTTAAAAGCGGCAGGGCTTGCTTCGGCCATAAACAACTCCCCTTTTTCTGAATAGCCAATTAGTTTATCGTTGACTGCAATACACACGCCTTTACCCATTTCGGTTGAGGCATATTTTTGCTCACCTGTCTTCCAGTCTATGCACTGCCAGCTGCGGCTACTGTCGCCCGATCCGTAAAGGTAGCCATCTATCAAAACAGCTCCTCCCATACGGCTATCAAAGCTTTTTATATCCCATTCTTTGGTAATTGAGCTACCGTCATCACTCAATTTAAGCTTTTCGCCACCCTGGCCGTATCCGCTAAAAACAAACAACCCACCATCCTGGTAAATCGGAGTGTTTGGATGAACGGCCCACTGATTAGGATGCTGTGAATTCCAGAGCAACTTTCCGGTTGTTGCATCAACTCCAACAACATGGCCAGAAGTGTGTGTGACCAATAATTGGCGAGCTGGCAATTTAATTAACAAAGGTGTACAATAAGCGGACTGCTCGCCTAAACCCGGACAAGCCCAGATCGTCTCACCGGTCATGCGGTTCAATGCCATTACGTTGTTTTTCTTTCCTCCCGGCGTGCAAAATAGTTTATCACCATCAACCAAAATAGCTTCGGTATATCCCCAGGTGATGTTCGATCCGCCAAAACCATTGATGAAATCTTTTTGCCAGACAGGTTTCCCGGTTTTCAGATTCAAGCAGGTTAATATGCCATGACCAGTGAGTAAATAAGCCAGATCTCCTACGATTGTTGGCGTCGAACGGGTTCCTGGATAACTGGCATCAAATTCCTTTCCGTACTTAATTTCCTGAAGTTCTTTCCCATTCATGTCGAGGACGAAAAGAACTGCCTGGCCATTAACCATTCCGTTGATATAAATTTTATTGTTGGCAAATGCCGGAGATGAATATCCTTGCCCAAGTTTTTCAAACGACCATAATACACCCGGCCCATCAGCAGGCCATTGAGGCAAAAGCTTCTCAACCTTGTAAATACCGCTCGAATTTGCACCTCTCCATTGAGTAGCTTCCTGAGCGAACAAGTTGAAAATAAGTGAAAAGAAAAATAACAAAAAGAATAATTGTTTCATGGGTAAGTTCATTTTTTGATTCTTGGTAAAAGTATCAACTATCAACCAGTAATACAACAAGATACAAAATTTGATCAGGTTCTAAATAATAAGATTTATTAACAAATCCATTTAACCATGAAAGAAGTTAACATGCTAAATTTAAGAGTATTACAAACTGAAGTCAAATTTACTTTTAGGTGAAATAGAAGAAACTTAGAAAATAATGACGGCTTCACGTTGAGGTCAAAGATTTATCCAGCTATTTCCTTTTTGGCTCGTGTATCTTTCCGAAAGTTTTCCAAAAAATCGGCCAAAAGATCAGCTCTGATTGGCTTCTCAATAAATCCATCCATCCCAGCTTCGAGATATTTACCAGCAAGATCATCTGGTTCACTAGCAGTAAGCGCTATTATCGAAGCTCTATTCTTCAATCCTTCATTTTTTTCGAACTCCCGAATCAGTTTTGAGGACTGTAGTCCGTCCATGAGCGGCATTTCAATATCCATAAAAATCAAGTCATACAAACGCTCTTTGTACATCTCAATAGCCTTTTGTCCGTCTGATGCAATGTCGCATCTCAAATTAAGCCGCTTCATAATCAAAACAGCAACTCGCTGATTAACAAGATTATCTTCTACAAGAAGAATTTTGGCATTCTCGGTAAATTTCATAGCAACTGGAAAAGGTGGCCTATGAATCCCAAATTATGCGAATTTGTGAGTGGTTTGTAAATATACATATAACGCCATTCCCTCACAAATTATCGGAAGTTATTTATCTAATTTGAGGAGAAAAGTCAATTTTCACTTACTTTTTTTCCCGAATGGCTGAAGATTGAAGTCTTTTTAAATCAAGAATAAATGTAGAAATAAAAGAAGAGTATATTTCAAAATTATCGATCATAACACGTCGATACTTCTGAATAAAAGTATCGACTTCATATTCATTGTTAATAACCTGAAGCTCATCGAGGAATTCCCATCTCTTCATTTCAAACCAGTGTTCATCTCGCAGAATTCTTCTATCGCCGTATTTCTCAAAATAATATACGTACAGCTTTTTGGCTCCTTTCACCGACTTATCCGCATTTAATTTTGCCAAAGCCCCTGAATAGCCGCGCAAAAGATACCAATACCGGCTCAAATCGTCTGAATACTCAATCAAGTATTTGAACTCTGCCAAGAGCTCATAAAATTTTTCGTAATTTCCCGACTTCACATAAGATTCAAGCAATACGAATTCCTTTCTGGTGGACAAAATAAACTTTCTGAAGAATTCTGACAAAAGTTGCTGAGCCTCCTCCGGGTTCTGCCGGAGAAATAAATTCTCATAAAAATCCTTGAATGCCTGAACTGAATTTCCCATATTTCTTAGATCTTATAATCAAATTTACCTCAACTGATCATTAAATCCAAGATATTGGGTTATCTAATGTCTAAACGCATAGTTTGAGTTATCATTTAAGGGGTTTGAATGATCGAATTGCAAAAATGGTACATATTTGGCTATCAGAAATTTTGCATGTAAAATAAATCAGTTATATTCCTGCATAAATAATCATTCCCAGTCCGGTAAGAAAAAGCAGAAACATTGTAGTCAAAAGCCCTGTAGTTCCTTTTGCTCCTGAAAATTCTTTCCAGATAAAAACGCCCCACAAAGCTGCTACCAAGGTTGCACCCTGCCCCAATCCATAAGAAATGGCGTAACCTGCTTTTCCGGCAGCAATAATGCTAAACATCATCCCCACGCACCAGATTAGTCCGCCTAAAATCCCGGTAAAATGCTCCTTCAGGCTTCCTTTGAAATAATCAGAATAAGCGACCGGAGCCCCTTCAAAAGGTTTTCGCATCAAGAGCGTATTGAAAAGAAAATTGCTCAACAAAACCCCTACAGAAAAGATAAATACGGCTGTGTAAGGAGTTAAACGTCCGGCTTCGGGCTGTTCGAAACTTGATGCCATTGAGCTGGCAACAAACCGGTAAAACAGAGCCATTAAAACGCCACCTACCACCGACAAAACGATTCCTTTTGCCGGCACTTTCTGCGATTGCGAAGCTTTCTTTTTGTACGCAATTGCATCAAAAATAATAGCTACCGTTACCAATGCGACTCCCAGAAAAAGCCAAAACGCATTTCCCTGCGGTTTTGCCATGTAATTAACCAAAACTCCCAAAACCAATGCAATGCCAATGCCAACCGGAAAAGCTACCGACATTCCGGCAATTGAAATGGCTGCAGCCACCAGAATGTTGGCCGCATTAAAAATGATTCCGCCCAGTAATGCATTGCCGATATTACTCATTTCTGCCTGACGAAGGTCGGTCAAAAAACTGCGACCCGATTCGCCTGAGCTCCCCAGGGTAAATGAGAAAATGAGAGACATCAGTAAAATGCCAATGACATAGTCCCAGTAAAATAGCTCGAAACGCCACGACTTTTGTGCAAGCTTCTGGGTATTTGCCCATGATCCCCAGCACAACATTGTTACAAAACAAAGAATTACAGCTAACGAATAGGAACTGACAATGTACATGGTTTTGGTTTAATAGTTAAATTGATAATGGTTAATTGTTAATGATTTTCATTTTGGTTCGTAAAGCATCAGATCGTCTAAAATGTTGGCGATTTTTTGATACGGATACTTGTGTACAAGGAATGAATGATTTGA
Organism: Prolixibacteraceae bacterium; assembly: GCA_035353575.1. GTDB lineage: Bacteria > Bacteroidota > Bacteroidia > Bacteroidales > Prolixibacteraceae > Aquipluma. Next base: position 4,896 of record DAOPZV010000091.1, read on the forward strand.
GTTCTTTTCAGGATTCCAGCTATTCGATCCATCCGGATTGCAAATAAATGTTCCATTTCCAACCACATAAAAGTAGTTTTCAGGATCACGAACAGCACACAAAACAGCAGTGTGATCCCACGAATTGCGTGTTTGAACGGGCTTTTTATCGTAAGTTTCCAGGCAATATTTATAAGTCCAATGCACCGGACTATTCTTACTTCCCTTTGAAGCCACCTTGCTACCGGTCATAATCTTCACCCCGATTTCGAATCCACTGAAAAGAATTGGAGTTGGCCAATTTTTAATTACATATTCAGATGCCTTGGCATGTTGTTTCACATTAAATTCGCTTCCTTCCGGAAATGCACCTGCCATAGCCACCCACTTCTTCACTTTTTTTGCCACCAGTTCTTTTCCTGAAAGTTTGCTAATCTGATCAGGTTCTGATTTTAAAAGTGTTTCCAGATTTGATAAAAAACCAACTGTTACAATAACCACACTCCCATCAGGTTGTGCGGCCAAAGCCTTTCGGTAAACTTCGGTCGCCGATGGATAATCAGCGTTGGTCTTCTTTTGCGGCAGATATTTCACAATCAACGAATCGTTCCAATGATTGGAGCTGGCAATTACAGGAGCATCCTTTCCAGGCGCTCCAACCGGTATTTCCGGTTTACCAAAGTAACGATTAAAAACCTCCAGGGTTGGCGCTATATCCTGATACCCATCACTGGCCACCGTTGCCAAAATTTCGCACTCGCCTTTTGCTGCAAGCGCATGAAAAATCGTGATGGCTCCAACATCATCAAAATCGGGCCCCATGTCCGAATCGAAAATTACTTTGACCGGCTGAGCCGACCAGGCAAAACCTGAACTAAGCGTCAGAAATAGCAGTGCAAAAGCAATTCGGGAGATTGATTTCATCTGTATAGATTTTGTAATATGTCTTAAAATCTGCGTATTAGCATTGTCTTTTTTCAAAGTATCCAACGAAATGGAATAGCCATTTATTCATTTTCGGTTTGTGCGGGCTATTGCACACATGGCTATTTCATTGGATTCAGGTTAATATTTATTTCTGAAATGAGAACTTGTAATTCTCGTTGATTTTATCGGCAGTTTTGAATACAACTGCTTTCGAGATATAAACATTTGTACCGGCCGATTCAGGTCTTTTGTCGCCTTTTACAACTACTTTGACAACATGTTTTCCCAAAGGAAGATTGGTAATATGATATAAATTCATGTTTCTATGTTCCTGATTAGAAAAATAAAAATAGCAGTCGATAGTCCGTTTCAATTGTCCGTCAACAAAAACATCGGCCTTGCCCCCATCTTTCAGCCAGTTGCCCAGAACAGATACACCCGTTCCTTCAAAGGTAAAACTAATTTCATCTCCGGCTGTTCCGCTGAATTTAGCCTGCTTTTCTCCAAACCTCGATTGTTTGTCTCCAAATTCAGTCCAAGTCCCTTTTGTTTCCCACCCTTGTCGTTCTTCAAACACATTTACTCGTTTGTCGAATACAAGCTTCGGAAATGCAACTTCCAAAGCCATCGATTGTGGTTGCTGCACCTTTAATTTCAATTCTGTAGCTGTTGCTTCACCACCGTTTTGCACCACCAATTTCCGGGCATATTCCATCGTTTTATCAACAGCCTTGTTGAACGAATAATCGGTATTAATAAACAACGAATCGCCAATGGCTTTTACGGCAGACTGGTACTCAACAGGCAAACCGCTCAGTCCTTTGATAACTCCCAAAACAGCCATTGCGTTCGACGGATTGCAGTCTGAGTCCTGTCCACAACGAGTTGAAACTTCCAATGTTTTAACCGGATCGCCTTCACCATAAAGCAGTCCCATCACAATATAAGCACCATTGAGCTTAGCATCGATATTAAATGAAGTTCCCGCACCACAAATCTGAACATGTCCCCATTTTCCTTCCAGCTCATTCCAGGCGGCACGCCAATCGGTTGGATATTGTTTATGCAATAAAATCACATCTTTCACAATTTTAGCGTAATCGCTTTCTGCCGGAATTGAAAGCAAAGCTTTATCAATCAACCTGGCAATATCATTTTCGAAATAAGCTTCAGCATAAAGAGCAGCAACAAAAACACCGCCATACACGCC